>CAMLCW010000057.1 GCA_946478645.1 uncultured Variovorax sp. | reverse complement strand
GTTCATGTTGCGAGTGCGCCTTCGGCCGCGATCTCGGGCAGGCGGTTCCAGCGCTCGGCGTGCTCGTGCCGCAGCATCACGGGCGGCGGGCGGATCGCCTGGCAGGCGTCGACGGTGTATTGGCAGCGGCCCGCAAACGGACAGCCGGGCGGCAGGTCGACCAGTTCGGGCACGCTGCCGCGGATGGTTGCAAGCCGAACGCCGCGCGGCGCACCGAGCGCCGGCCGTGCGGCGAACAGGCCCTGCGTGTACGGATGCGCGCGCGCGGCGAACACGGCCTCGGTCGGCCCGCTCTCGACCACGCTGCCGCCATACATCACGAGCATCTTCGACACGCTCTGGGCGATCACGCCGAGGTCGTGCGAAATCAGGATCAGCGCCATGCCGCGTTCCGCGACAAGTTCCTGGATCAAGGCGAGGATCTGCTTCTGGATCGTGACGTCGAGCGCGGTGGTGGGTTCGTCGGCGATCAGCAGGTCGGGTCCGCAGGCCAGCGCCATCGCGATGCCGATGCGCTGGCGCTGGCCGCCCGAGAACTGGTGCGGATAGGCATCGAGCCGCGAGGCCGCGTCGGGAATGCCCACGCGCTCCAGCAGCGCGAGCGCCTCCTTGCGCGCGTCGGCTTTCGAGAGCCCGCGGTGCAGCCGCAGCGGCTCGCCGACCTGGCGCACGATGGTGTGCACCGGATTGAGCGCCGTCATCGGCTCCTGGAAGATCATGCCGATGCGGTTGCCGCGGATGCGGCACATGGTTTTCTCGTTCTGTCCCACGAGCTCGGTGCCGTCGAAGCGGATGCTGCCGCTGACCCGCGCGGTCGATGGCAGCAGGCCCATCAGCGACTGCACCGTGATCGACTTGCCGCAGCCCGATTCGCCCACGATGCCCATCGTCTCGCCGCGCTCGAGCGTGAAATCGATGCCGCGCACGGCCTCGGCCGGCCCGCGCTGCGTCTGCAGTTCGACGTGCAGGTCCTTGACTTGGAGAAGTGGCATACCGGTCACCGGGCGCGCGCGAGGCGCGGATCGAGCAGGTCGCGCAGGCCGTCGCCGAGCAGGTTCAGGCCGAGCACCGCCAGCACGATCGCCATGCCCGGGAACACCGCGAGCAGCGGCGACTGGAACATCATGGTCTGCGCTTCGCTGAGCATGCGGCCCCACGAAGGCTGCGGCGGCTGCGTGCCCAGGCCGAGGAACGACAGCGCCGCCTCGGCCAGGATCGCGATCGCGAAGCGGATCGTGATCTGCACGATCAGCACGGCGGAGATGTTCGGCAGCACGTGCTGCATCGTGATCGCGAACGGACCCTTGCCGCAGGCGCGCGACGCGGCCACGTACTCGCGCGACCAGACGGCGTTGGCCGAGGCGCGCGTGATGCGCGCGAAGGTCGGGATGTTGTAGATGCCGATGGCGATGATCGCGTTGACGATGCCGGCGCCGAACACCGCGGTCATCATGATGGCCGACAGGATGGCCGGAAACGCGAGCGTGAAGTCGGTGAGCCGCATGATCGCTTCCTCGACCCAGCCGCGCCGCGCCGCGGCCAGGAGGCCGAGCGCGGTGCCGATCACGAGGCCGATGCCGACCGCGATCACGCCCACCAGAATCGAGGCGCGCGCGCCCACGAGCAGCAGCGAGGCCACGTCGCGGCCGTAGGCCTCGGTGCCGAGCCAGTGCGTGCCCGACGGCGGCTGCAGCTTGTTGGCCATGTCGATCTCGTAGGGCGAGAACGGCGTCCACACGAGTGAAAGGGCGGCCGCGACGAGCAGCAGCAGCGTGAGCACGCCGCCGATGACGAAGCTGCGGTGCCGCAGTGCGCGGCGCCAGAATCCGGGGACCTTGAGCGCCGCTGCGCTCGGGGCTGTGGTTGTGGCGCTCATATGTCGCTCGCCTTGATGCGCGGATCGATCACGGCATACAGCACGTCGACCACGAAATTCACGATGACCACCATGGCTGCGAGCAGCATCACGCAGTTGCGCACCACGATCAGGTCGCGGTTGCCGATGGCCTCGAAGATGAGCCGCCCGAGGCCCGGCAGGTAGAACACTTTTTCGATCACGATGGTGCCCGCGAGCAGTTCGGCGAACTGCATGCCCATGACCGTCACGACCGGGATCATGGCGTTGCGCAGCACGTGGGTCCAGAGCGCCGCGCGCTGCGAAACGCCCTTGGCGCGCGCGGTGCGCACGAAATCCTCGCGCATCACCTCGAGCACCGCCGAGCGCGTGATGCGCGCAAGGATCGCGGCCTGCACCACGGCCAGCGACAGCGCCGGCAGCAGCAGCGACTTGAAGCCCGCGAAGATGCCCTCGCTCCAGCCGCCGAAGCCACCCGCAGAGAACCACTGGAGCTGCACCGAAAACACCAGGATCAGCAGGATCGCGAACCAGAAGTTCGGAATGGCGATGCCCACCTGCGTGAGCCCCATGAGGCCCACGTCGCCGAGCTTGTTGTGGCGCGCCGCCGCCGTCACGCCGACCAGCAGCGCAAGCACGGTGGTGAAGGCCATCGCCAGCAGCGCGAGCGGCACGGTGAGCGCGAGCCGTTCGAGGATCAGGTCGAGCACCGGCGAGCTGTAGGCGTAGCTGTCGCCGAGATCGCCGGTCAGCAGGCCGGCGATCCAGTGCCAGTAGCGGGTCCAGGCGGGCTGGTCGAGGCCGAGCTTGGCCGCGAGCGCCGCCACGGCCTCGGGCGCGGCATCGGGGCCCATGAGCAGCTGCGCGGCGTTGCCGGGCAGGATCTCCAGGACGAGAAAGACGATGACGGAGGCGCCGATCAGCGTGCCGATCAAGGTGGCGAGGCGCTTGAGAATGAACAGGCTCATGGGACGGGGCGCAGCATAACCCGACTCACGCAACAGTCGTGCCTTGTTCGCGATAATCGGGCATGGCTCTCATGATCACCGACGAATGCATCAACTGCGATGTCTGCGAGCCCGAGTGCCCGAACGATGCGATCTACATGGGCGTGGAGTTCTACGAGATCGATCCGCGCAAATGCACCGAGTGCGTGGGCCACTTCGACGAGCCGCAGTGCGTGCAGGTGTGCCCGGTCGCCTGCATCCCGGTCAATCCCGAGCATGTGGAGAGCCGCGAGACGCTCTGGCAGAAGTTCGAGCGCCTCGCCGCGGCCAAGGCAGCCGCTGCGGCGGCTGCGGGCGAATCGATTCCGCCTGCCCATTCAACGAGCCGCTGATCCGCTCGGCGGCTTGCGCTTGTTCCTGGCTTTTCTGCCGCCATCGGCAGGGGCCCGCTTTCCTGCCGATAGGCCGCCGCTGAACTGCGCGCTCGCGCCGCGCGGTTCCAGCGCGAGCTTGCGCTCGCGCGCCTTCGCGAGCCGCTCGGAGGCTTCGAGCCTGCGTTCGGCAAGGGCAGCCTGGCGGGCTTCTCGCGCTGCGCGCTGGTCACGCTCGTAGGCATTTCGCTCCAGGGCCAGGCGGCTGCGCTCGAGCTGGTCGGCGCGCGCCTCGTTCCTTCGGGTGGCCGCCTCCGCGGCGCGGCGATCCTCGTCGCTGCGCGCGTCATCCACTTTCAGGCGCTTTCCGCCCGCGCAGGGCTGGTCGCCGTAGGTATTTCCGCAGCGGTAGGCGGTCGAGCTCTGGGCCCATGCGGTGGCGCCGAAGACGCCGGAGGCCATCGAAAGAACCGCGGCGGCGGCAAATGCCGCGCCAGCGTGCCCTCGGCGGTAGCTGCTTCTGCGTGCTGCTTTTTCGTGCATTTTTCTTCTCTCCCTTTTTTCTTCTCCCGCGCTCTCGGGGCGGCTGGTCAGGTGACGGCGGGCGCGCCTCCTTCGCCGGGTTCGCGCCGCGGCGGCTTGGGCCGCGGCGGTTTGCTCGTGTGGATCAGGAGGGTGGCCTTCTCCATCTCGCCCGCCACCAGGGCAGGGGCGGCATGCAACGTGCGCACGATCGCGTCCTCGATGGCTTCGCGCTGCTCCTTCAGCGGCTTCTTGAGCACCCAGTTGACCACCTCCGACTTGACGCCGGGGTGTCCGATGCCCAGGCGCAGGCGCCAGTAGTCGCCGGTGCCGAGTTGGGCGTGGATGTCGCGCAGCCCGTTGTGCCCTGCATGGCTGCCGCCGAACTTGAGCTTGGCCTGGCCGGGCACCACGTCGAGCTCGTCGTGGACCACGAGGATCTCCTCGGGCGCGATCTTGAAGAAGCGCGCGAGCGCGGCCACCGATTTGCCCGAAAGGTTCATGAAGGTCTGGGGCTCGAGCAGCCAGACAGTCTGCCCGTTGACGCTGGTGCGCGCCATCAGGCCGTGATAGCTGCGTTCGGGCACCAGGTGGAGCTTCCAATCGCGCGCCAGGGCGTCGATCCACCAGAAGCCCGCGTTGTGCCGCGTTGCTTCGTACTCGGGCCCTGGATTGCCCAGGCCGACAAACAGCTTGATCATGCGGTGATTATCCTTTCCCGCCCCAAAGCAAAAGGCCCGCACGTGGCGGGCCTTCTGAAGGGAAGCGGAAGAAATTACTTCTTCTTCGCCGTTTTCGCGGCGGGCTTGGCCGCTGCGGCGGCGCCCTCTTCGGCGGGGGCTTCACCCTCGGCACCGACGACCGGCTCTTCCGCGACGAGCGGCGGCACGACCGACACGATGACCGGGTTCAGCTTGCCGTGGCTCACGAACTTCACGCCGCGGGGCAGCTTGATGTCGCTGACATGCAGCGTCGCGCCCTTGGTGATCTTCGAGAGGTCGACCTCGATGAACTCGGGCAGGTCCTTGGGCATGCAGCTGACTTCGAGTTCGGTCATCACGTGCGTGACGAGGTTGTGGTCGAGCTTGACGGCGTCGGACTCTTCCTCGCCCTTGTAGTGCAGCGGCACCTTCATGTGCAGGCGGGTCTTGGCGTCAACGCGCTGGAAGTCGATGTGCTGCACCAGCTGGCGGAACGGGTGGTATTGCACGTCGCGCAGCAGCACCTTGGTGGTGGCGCCAGCGAGTTCCATCTCGAGGACGGACGAATGGAAGGCTTCCTTCTTGAGGGCGTGCCACAGCGCGTTGTGATCGAGTTCGATCAGTTGGGGCTGGGCATCGCCACCGTAGACGATACCGGGCGTCTTGCCCGAAATGCGGAGACGGCGGCTCGCACCCGTGCCCTGCTTTGCGCGCTCATAAGCGACGAATTTCATAACAACTCCTGTGGGAGCCCACCGCGACCAGTGCGGCTCCGGTTCAACAAGGGCGCCGTTCCAAGAGTTGGAGGGCGCCCGCTTTTTGCCCGGTCAGAACAGGTTGTCCTGGTCCGAGAACAAACTCATCACCGACTCGCCCTTGGCAATGCGCTGGATCGTCTCGGCGATCAGCGGTGCCACGGAGAGCTGGCGGATCTTTCCGCAGCCGAGGGCGCCGTCGGAAAGGGGAATGGTGTTGGTCACGACCACTTCGTCGAGCGCCGACTGGGTGATGCGCTCGATGGCCGGGCCCGAGAAGATCGGATGCGTGCAATAGGCGTAGACGCTCTTGGCGCCGCGCTCCTTGAGCACTTCGGCCGCCTTCACCAGCGTGCCCGCGGTGTCGATCATGTCGTCCATGATCACGCAGTTGCGGCCATCGATCTCGCCGATCACGTTCATCACTTCGCTGACGTTGGCTTTGGGGCGGCGCTTGTCGATGATGGCGAGGTCGCAGTTCAGCTGCTTGGCGAGCGCACGCGCACGCACCACGCCGCCGACGTCGGGCGAGACCACGATCAGGTCTTCGTAGTTGCGCTGGCGCAGGTCGCCCAGCAGCACCGGCGACGCATAGATGTTGTCGACCGGAATGTCGAAAAAGCCCTGGATCTGGTCGGCGTGCAGGTCCATCGTGAGCACGCGCTCGACGCCCACCGTTTCGAGCAGGTTGGCCACCACCTTGGCCGAGATCGGCACCCGGCTCGAACGCGGGCGGCGGTCCTGGCGGGCGTAGCCGTAGTAGGGAATCACGGCGCTGATCCGCTCGGCCGAAGCGCGCTTGAGCGCGTCGACCATGATCAGCAGTTCCATGAGGTTCTCGTTGGTCGGCGCGCAGGTCGACTGCACGACGAACACGTCGCGGGCGCGGACGTTCTGGTTGATCTCGACCGTCACTTCGCCGTCGGAGAAGCGGCCGACGCGCGCGGCACCGAGCGTGGTGCCGAGGTTGTGCGCGATTTCTGCGGCGAGGCCAGGATTGGCGTTGCCGGTGAAAACCATGAAATCAGGGTGATTGGCCTGCATGAGCGCGTCCCGGCAGTGCGATTGGCTAAGAGGAAGCCACCAAAGAGTTCAAGTGTGGCGGCCCGTGGGCCGCCGATTATTGCAGCCGGTGGGCTGCAGAAGAAACACTGCGGCCATCGGGCCGCAGTTTGCAAGGTGCTGCGGTGGGTGAGACCGCAGCCCGAAAGATTTGGCAGGGGAGAAAGGATTCGAACCTTTGCATGCTGGAATCAAAATCCAGTGCCTTAACCAACTTGGCGACTCCCCTACACAGGTTGATGGCTTGCGCCACCCACCGATATATGTCGCATCGGACCGGTGAAGATCCGATTATCTTTCAGCTCGCCCATCCCATGAGTGGATGAACGGCCAGGTTGCTGCATTGACGAACCTGCCAGCCCGTGGGGGCCTCGGCCAGTTGCGCTTCGTGCGGCGCTTGCTGCATTTTCGCGAAAACCGAACTTCCGGAGCCGGTCATCCGGGCATGGAGTCCTTGGGCGCCGAGCCATTCGATGGCGTCGGAAACCGCGGGACAAAGCCGCTGGGCAACCGGCTGCAGGTCGTTGTGGCCGAAGTCGAAGACCGCATCACCGAGCCGGTGAACCTGGTCTGGCGCTTCAAGCTGTTCGCTATCTGCAGCAAAGCCCGAGATTATAGCAACAGGAGTTGCGCGTTGAAGATCGGACGCAGAAAAAATTAACCGGGTATCGAGTCCCTCGGGCGGCTTGACCACTGCGAAGCGCGCGGCGGGCACTGCCACGGGCCGGATCTGCTCGCCGATTCCCTCGACCCAGGCGTTGTGTCCGCCGAGGAAGAAGGGCACGTCGGCGCCCAGGCCCAGCCCGATCGCGGCGAGCCGCGACAGGGGCAGGTCCAGTTGCCAGAGCCGGTTCAGCGCCAGCAGGCAGGTGGCCGCATCCGAGGAACCGCCGCCCATGCCGGCCTGGGCGGGCACCGATTTGGCCACGCCGATGTGGGCGCCGAGCCCGGGCGGCGCATGGGCCTGGAGCGCCCGGGCCGCGCGCAGCACCAAGTCGTCGGGCGGCAGCGGGGTCGTCAGGTCCTCGCGGCTGAGCTGGCCGTCGCGGCGCAGTTCGACGTGGAGCGTGTCGCACCAGTCGATCAGCATGAAGACCGACTGCAGCAGGTGGTAGCCGTCGTCGCGGCGGCCGGTGATGTGCAGGAAGAGGTTGAGCTTGGCCGGCGCGGGAAGGTCGTAGATTGCCTTCATGACCGCTCGAAGACGATGCGCAGGTCGGCCGTGGGGCTCGGCGCTTCGCGCGTGGCCTGCAAGCGGCCGCTCGCGATCTGGCCAAGGTCGGCGCGCCAGCCCGGCACCGGCTCGTTGCGGCCCGCGAGCCAGGCGAACAGCGCACCCACCGGGATGGCCGCGCCCGTCGCCGCCTCGATCAGGGCATCGACCGAGCCGAAGCGCCGAACCTCGCTGCCGTTCTTGAGCAGCGCCTCGCCGGGCGCCCAGTGCAACTGGGCTAGCGTGCTGCCGATCGGGCTGGTGAGCGAGAGCTCGCCGGCTTCGGGCGAGCCGCGCAGGTCGAACAGGGCCGAGAAGGTCTGGACCGGCTGGCTGTCGATGCGCAGCGACATGCGCCCGCTCCATGCAGCGGAACCCTGTGCGGGACGCTGGCTCGGCAGTTGCGCGCAGCCGCTTGCCACCAGCAGCGCCGCGCCGCCCGTCGCGAAAAGGGCTCGGCGGCTGCGGTCGAGCGTCGTCGTGTTCACGGCTTGACCCGCAGGCGCTTGAGCGTTTCCTGCAGCGTCTCGTTCTCGGCGTCGGCCAGCAGGGCTTCCTTCCAGATCGTGACGGCGCGATCCTTCTGGCCGGCGGTCCAGAGCACTTCGCCGAAGTGGGCGCCGATCTCGGGATCGGGCCGGGTTTTGTAGGCCGCTTCGAGGATGCGAATCGCCTCGGCGGTATTGCCGAGCCTGAATTCGACCCAGCCCAGGCTGTCGGCGATGAACGGATCCTCGGGGGCGAGCTGCACCGCCTTCTGGATCAGCGTGCGCGCCTCTTCGAGGCGGATCTTGCGATCGGCGAACGAGTAGCCGAGCGCGTTGTACGCATTCTGGTTGTCGGGCTTGAGCTCGATCAGCCGGCGCAGCAGGCGCTCCATCTCGTCGAGGCGGTTGAGCTTCTCGGCGACCATGGCCTGGTCGTAGACGAGGTCGTTGTCCTGGGGCGTCGCGGCGATGGCCTGCGCCAGCAGGTCGTAGGCGGCCTGGTATTGCTTGGCCTCGCGCAGCAGCTGCACTTCGGCAAGGAGCTTCTGCTTCTTCTCGTCGGCGTTGCGCTCGGGCAGGCCGCGGATGATTTCGCGCGCCTGCGGCAGCTTGCCCTGGCGCGCGAGAAGGCCGGCACGGCGCGTTTGCGCGAGGGTGAGGTCCTCGGTGCTGTCGATGCGCGAGAGCCAGTGTTCGGCGCCCGTGAAATCCTTGCGCCGCTCGGCGAGTTGCGAAAGAACGAGGTAGGCCTGCGTCGTTCCGCGCTGGCGGTCGTCCTCGTCCTTCTGGCTGGCCGCAAGCTCGACATAGCGCTTGAGCGAGGTCTCGGCCGCGGCGTCCTGCCGCGCCTGCGCCTGCAGGCTGCCGAGCAGCAGCCAGGGCTCGGCCAGTTCGGGCCGCGCCGAGGTCACGGCCTGCAATTGCGCCGTGGCATCGCTGTAGCGCCGGTTCTCGACCAGCACGCGTGCATAGGCGACGCGAAACTCGGGCGAGGCCTTGGGATTGTTCGAAAGATGGCGCGTGACGATCGGCTCCGCGAGCGGCTGGCCCGGGCCGATCAGCTCGAGCGCGAGCGCGGGCGGCGCGTCGGAGGCGGGGGCGATCTCCTGCCCCTTGAACGCGGCCTCGAGCGCGCCGGACGCATCGCCGGCATTCAGGCGCAGCCGGCCGACGGTGGCCCATGCGAGGCCGGCGGTGGCGGGATTGCGCAGGTCGTCGACCAGCGCCTGCTCGACCACGGAGGCGGCCAACTTCTTGTCGGGTGAGCGGGCGTAGTTGCGCAGGATCACCGCCATCAGCAGCGGCCGCTCGATCTGCGGCGTGGCGGCGATCTCCGTGCGCAGGGGCTCGACGGTGTCTGCGATGCGGTTGAACGCGATCAGTATCTGCAGTTCGATGCGGCGCGCATCGCGCGAATTCGGCAGCGTTTCCTGCCATGCGCGCGCGGCCGCGAGCGCCGCATCGTCCGAGCGCGACTGCAACGCGATTTCCACCGCGCGCAAGAACAGCTTGCCGTCGCGCAGCCGCCTCGCCGCATCGAGCATCAGCGCGTAGCCCGAGCCGGGGTCGCCGCTGCGCGCGGTCATTTCGCCCGTCAGGATCTCGTAGAACAGTTCGGCCGTCAGCGCGGAGGGCTGCGCGGCGGCTTCGCCGGCCGGCTTGGCGGCGGCGGGCCGCGTGGCCGGGCGTGCCGGCGTCCCGCGCGACGGTGCGGGCCGTTCGATGATGGGCGCCGGACTGCCGGGCGCTGCGGGATCGGAGGTTTGCGCCTGGGCGGCACATGCCAACAGCACAAGAGATGCGGCCGCCGCAAGGCAGTGTCGGCAGAGCGATGGAATCATCGAACCATAATAATCCAAGCTTTTGAGCGAGCATCGCGTGGGGCTTCGTCGAAGCCCGCCGTCTTCATTCCATGCCAGAGCTTCCCGAAGTCGAAGTGACCCGCCGCGGTTTTGCCGAGCGCATTGCCGGTGCGCGCATCGATGCGGTGCGCATCGGCAAGCCGCTGCGCTGGGCGCTGATGGTCGAGCCCGGTACGCTGATCGGGCGCCGGGTGCTGGCGGTGCGCCGGCGCGGCAAATACCTGCTGGTCGACCTCGACCGTGGCCTGCTGCTGCTGCACCTGGGCATGTCGGGCAGCCTGCGCTTCGACGCGGCGTTGCCTTCCCCCGGCATGCACGACCACTTCGATCTCGTCACCGACCGCGGCACGCTGCGGCTCAACGATCCGCGCCGGTTCGGGGCCGTGGTGTACGTCGAGGACGAGGCTGCGCCCTGGGCCGTCAAGCTGCTCGGCGGGCTCGGCATGGAGCCGCTCGGCGACGCTTTCGATCTCGATACGTTCCACGCCGGACTGCGCAAGCGGCGCACCGCGGTGAAGCAGGTGCTGCTCGCGGGCGACGTGGTGGTGGGCGTCGGCAACATCTATGCGTCGGAGGCGCTGTTCCAGGCCGGCATCCGGCCGACCCTGCCTGCCGAACGCATCAGCCGGCCGAGGGCGGCCCGCCTGCATGCGGCGGTGCGCGAGATCCTCGCGCGGGCGGTCGAGAAGGGCGGCAGCACGCTGCGCGATTTTTCCAACGTGGACGGGCAGAACGGCTACTTCCAGCTCGAGGCCGCGGTCTACGGACGGGCGGGCGAGCCGTGCCGGGTGTGCGCAACGCCGATCCGGCAACTGCGCCAGGGACAGCGTTCCACTTACTATTGTCCGAAGTGCCAGAAATAGCGCGCGGGGGGCAGCCAGCTGCGGTGCTATATTTGTAAATAAATTCTTACATTCTTCCTTGAGCCGCTCTTTCAATCAACAACTCGACCAGCACGGCGCCTGGCGGAGCAATTTCGCGCATCGCCTGCAATGGCTGTCGCGGTGGTTGAACGAGAACGAGCTGCTCGACCAGGCCGTGGCCGAGCGCCTGCGCGGGCTCGAGCTGCAGATCCGCGCCAGCAAGGTGATGGTGGCCTTTGTCGCAGAGTTCTCGCGCGGCAAGTCGGAGCTCATCAATGCGATCTTCTTTGCGGGCTACGGCCGGCGCATCATGCCGGCGAGCGCCGGTCGCACGACGATGTGCCCGACCGAGCTCGGCTACGACGCCGCGCTGGCGCCCAAGCTGAGGCTGCTGCCGATCGAAACCCGCCTCGAGCCGCACTCGCTCACGCATTGGCGCGAGAAGCCCGCGCGCTGGAACGAGATCGCGATCGACATGGCCGATGCCGACCAATTGGCGCAGGCCATGGGCAAGGTGGCCGAGGTGCGCTGGGTTACCACCGACGAAGCCCGTGCGCTGGGCTTCTGGAGCGACGAGACGCCTGACGACAACCCGGTGCAGGATGCCGAGGGCCGGGTCGAGATCCCGCGCTGGCGCCATGCGATCCTGAACATGCCGCATCCGCTGCTCGAGCAGGGACTGGTGATCCTCGACACGCCGGGCCTGAACGCGATCGGCGCCGAGCCCGAACTCACGGTGAGCCTGATCCCGCAGGCGCATGCGGTGGTCTTCATCCTCGGTGCCGAGACCGGCGTCACGCGGTCCGACCTCGCCATCTGGCGCGAACACCTGGTCACCGAAAGCGAGGGACGCGACACGCGCTTCGTGGTGCTCAACAAGATCGACACGCTGTGGGACGCGCTGAGCACACCCGCGCAGGTCGAGGTGCAGATCGAGCGGCAGCGCGAAGTCGCGGCCAGGTTCCTCGAGGTGCCGCTGGCGCAGGTGCTGCCGGTCTCGGCCCAGAAGGGGCTGCAGGCCAAGATCCAGCGCGATGCGCGGCTGCTCGGCGCGAGCCGCCTGCCGGCGCTCGAGACGCTGCTCGCCGAAGGCGTGCTCGGCCGGCGCGAGACCATGCTGCGGCTCGCGGTCGATGCCGGCATGGTGGCGCTGCGAACCGAAGCCGAGCGCATCCTGAAGGTGCGCCAGCGCGACCTGTCGGAGCAGGCGCTCGAACTGCAGGGCCTGCGCGGCAAGAACGTCTCGGTGATCCGCCACATGCGTGCGCGCATCGACCAGGAGCAGGCCGATTTCGAAGGCAGCCACACGCGCATCCTTGCGTTGCGCTCGGTGCAGGGCAAGCTGCTGCGCGAGGTGTATGCGGTGCTCGGCCGCACCGCGCTCAAGGCCGACATGGTGCGGCTCTCGACCGCGCTCAGGGGTTCGGGCGTCAAGCTCAACGTGCGCAAGGTGTACGGCGAAACCTTCGACGCGCTGCGCAACAACCTGCGCGAGGTGCAGGCCACCACGGCCGAGATCCAGTCGATGCTCCACGCCACCTTTCGCCAGCTCAATGCCGAGCAGGGCTTCGCACTGCAGGCGCCGGCCGAGCCCGACCTCTCGGGCTTCGAGCAGGAGTTGAGCCAGATCGAGCGCAGCCATGTTCACTACCTGGGCGTGGGCAACCTGCTGAAGCTCGCGCAGGCCGAGTTCTGCGACAAGCTGGTGCGTGCGCTCGCGAGCCGGCTGCGGCTCGTCAACGAGGCGGCCATGACCGAGGTCGAGCGCTGGAGCAAGGGCGCGAGCGCCCAGATCGACGCGCAGCTGCGTGAGCGCCGGCGCAATTTCCGCAAGCGCATCGAAGCCATCGAGCGCATCCAGAACGCGGCCGGCAGCCTCGACGAGCGGCTGCTCGAACTCGCCGCGCAGGAGCGCGGGCTGGCCGAGCTGCAGCAGCGGCTGCATGAATTCACCGCGATGGTCACCCAACAGGCGAGGCCGGCCGCGCCAGCGCCCGTCGGCGAACTGCGTGCGGCCTGAGCGCGGGCAGGGCGGCGGCGCGGTGCCGCAGCAGCTGCTTCCATCCGATTTCGCCCCGCGCATCGTGGCCTGGCAGCGCAGCCACGGCCGCAGCGCGCTGCCCTGGCAGAACACGCGCGACCCCTACCGCGTCTGGCTGTCGGAGGTGATGCTGCAGCAGACGCAGGTGTCGACGGTGCTCGGCTACTTTGCACGCTTTCTCGAACGCTTTCCGGGCGTGCGCGACCTTGCCGCGGGCACCGAGGACGAGGTGTTCGGGCTCTGGAGCGGCCTCGGTTACTACAGCCGCGCACGCAACATGCACCGCTGTGCGCAGGAGGTGGTGGCGCGCTTCGGCGGCGAGTTCCCGCGCACCGCCGCCGAACTGGTGACCCTGCCCGGCATCGGCCGCTCCACCGCCGCGGCGATCGCCGCCTTCTGCTTCGGCGAGCGCGTCGCGATCCTCGACGGCAACGTCAAGCGCGTGCTGACGCGCGTGCTCGGCTTCGGCGGCGACATGTCGTCGGCCGGCCAGGAACGCGCGCTCTGGGCGCACGCCACGCAACTGCTGCCGCCGGCGGAAGAGAAGGAGGCGATCGCAGGCTATACGCAGGGTCTGATGGACCTGGGTGCCACCGTCTGCCTGCCGCGCAAGCCGAGTTGCATGATCTGCCCGGTGAATGGCGACTGCGCCGCGCGCCGCGAAGGCCAGCCGGAGCGCTATCCCGTCAAGACCCGCAAGCTCAAGCGCAGCGCGCAGGCGCTCTGGCTGCTGCTCGCACGCGATGCCGAGGATCGCGTCTGGCTCGAGAAGCGGCCCGCGAAGGGCATCTGGGCCGGTCTCTTCTGCCTGCCGGTGTTCGAGAGCCGCGAAGCGCTGCTCGCCGCGCTGCCCGAATCGGCCGAGGCTCAGGCCGAAGACCTGCCGGCCTTCATGCATGTGCTCACCCACAAGGACCTGCACCTGCATCCGGTGCTGCTGCAGGGCGTGCAACCCGCGGGCGACGCAGCGCGCTGGGTGCACGCGGCCGAGTGGGCGGGGCTCGGGCTGCCCGCACCGGTGCGCAAGCTGCTGGAAGCGCAGGCGGGCCAGCCCGCGCCGGTTTAAACAGCGTCCAGCTCGCGGTGGCGCTTGAGGGCCCCCCAGCGGCTTCCGAAGGCGCGCGCCAGCTGTTCAACCAGGAACACCGAGCGGTGCTGGCCGCCGGTGCAGCCGATCGCCACGGTCACGTAGCTGCGGTGGTCGCGCGCCATCGCATCGAGCCAGCGCGACAGGAACTGCTCGATGTCCTCGTACATGCGCGCCACGTCGTCGTGCTCGCGCAGCCACTCGATCACCGGCGCATCGCGGCCCGTGAGCGGCCGCAGCGTTGGCACGTAGTGCGGATTGGGCAGCATGCGCACGTCGAACACGAAGTCGGCGTCCAGCGGCACGCCGCGCTTGAAGGCGAATGACTCGAACACAAGCGTCAGCGCGTTCTGCGGCGCCGAGATCAGCGCCTTGACGTAGCTCTGCAGTTGGGCCGGCCGGATCAGGCTGGTGTCGATCACGTCGGCGCCGTCGCGCAGGTCGGCCAGCAGCTCGCGTTCGAGCTCGATGGCCTGGATCAGCACGCGCTCCTGCTCCGGCAGGTTGGTGCGGCCTTCCTGGCGCGACAGCGGATGGCGCCGGCGCGTTTCCGAATAACGGCGCAGCAGTGCGTCGGTGGTGGCGTCGAGGAACAGCGACCGCAGCGAAACGCCGTCCTGCCGCAGCGCTTCGAGCTGCTGGGGCACGATCGGCAGCGAGACGCCGCTGCGCACGTCCATCGCGATCGCCACGCGCGTGGCCTCCTGCTCGTGTTGCAGCGCGATGAAGGGCGTCAGCAGTTCGGGCGGCAGGTTGTCGACGCAGTAGTAGCCCGCATCTTCGAGCGCATGCAGCGCGACCGACTTGCCCGACCCGGACATGCCCGTGATGAGCACCAGGTCGAGGTTCATTGCACCGCCGCCGAGGACTTGTGGCCCAGCATCTCGCGGGCATGTGCGAGCGAGGTCTGCGACACCTTCTCGCCGCCGAGCATGCGCGCGATCTCGCGCGCGCGGCTGTCGTCGTCGAGCCGCGAAACACCGCTCTCGGTGCGCGGGCCCGGCTCGGTGCCGCCGCCCGCCACCTGGCGCTTGGCCACCACCAGATGGTGGTCGGCACAGGCCGCGACCTGCGGCAGGTGGGTGACCGCGAGCACCTGGCGGTCGCGCCCGAGCTGGTTCATGAGGCGCCCGACCGTTTCGGCGACCGCGCCGCCGACGCCGGCATCGACCTCGTCGAAGATCAGCGTCTGCGCGCCGCCGAGCTGGCTGGTCGTGACCGCGATCGCGAGCGCGATGCGCGAGAGCTCGCCGCCCGAGGCGACCTTGCCGATCGGGCGGGGCGTGCTGCCGGGATGGCCGCTCACCAGGAACGCGACCTCTTCGAGCCCCGCGCGGCCGGGCTGCGCAAGCGGCTGCAGTTCGACCTCGAAACGGCCGCCCTGCATGCCCAGCCCCTGCATGGCCTGCGTGACGGCTTCGGAAAGCCGCGGCGCCGCCTGCTTGCGAGCCTTGGCAAGCGCCTTGGCTTCTTTCATGTACGCCTGTTGCGCGGCCTGCTCGGCGCGCTCGAGGCCGTCGAGGTCGCTTTGCGCATCGAGCGCCTGCAGCTCGGCCTGCCAGCCCGCCAGCAGCGCGGGAAGGTCGTCGGGCGTGCGCTTGTAGCGGCGTGCGAGCGACATCCACAGGCCCATGCGCTCGTCGAGTTCGGCCAGGCGCTGCGGGTCGACCTCGGCATTGCGCAGGTAGCCGTGCAGCGAATGAGCCGCATCGGACGCCTGTGCCACGCTCGACGCCAACACCTCGCCAAGCGCCTGGAATTCCGGCTCGATGTGCGCGCAGTTCTGCAGCAGCGTCACGGCGCGCGAGAGCGCGGCGAGCGCGCCGCCGTCGTCGTCTTCGAGCGCCTGGCTGGCGCCCTGCGCCGCATCGATGAGCGCCTGCGCATTGGAGATGCGTGCATGGTTGGACGACAGCTCTTCCCATTCGCCCTCGGCCGGCGCCAGCTTGGCCACTTCGGCGATCTGCCATTGCAGCCGCTCGCGCTCGCGCTGCAGCGAATCCTGCGCCGAGCGCGCATGGTCGAGCGCCGAGAGCGCCTGCCGCCAGGTTTGCCAGGCGGCGTCGAGCGCGTCGGTGCGCGCGCCGGCGTAGGCGTCGAGCAGGCCGCGCACCGCGTCGGGCCGCGTCAGGCTCTGCCAGGCATGCTGGCCGTGAATGTCGAGCAACCGGTCGCCGAGCTCGCGCAATTGCGTGGCCGTGGCCGGGCTGCCGTTGATCCAGCCGCGGCTGCGGCCCTGCAGGTCGACCGTGCGGCGCAGCAGCAGGGCATCGCCCGCTTCGAACCCGCCCTCGTCGAGCCAGGCGTCGAAGGCCGGATCGGGATCGAACTCGGCGCTCACGTCGAGCCGTTCGGCGCCTTCGCGCACCGCGCCCGCGTCGGCGCGGTTGCCGAGAGCGAGCTGTAGCGCGTCGATGAGTATCGATTTGCCGGCGCCGGTTTCACCCGTCAGCACCGTGAAGCCCGTCGACAGGTCGAGCTCGAGTGATCGCACGATCACGAAGTCGCGCAGGGCGATGCGTCGCAGCGCCATTCAGGAGCCCCCTTCGTTCCAATGTAGTTTCTTGCGCAGCGTGTCGAAATAGCTCCAGCCCCGCGGATGCAGGAAGCGCACCCGGTAGTCGGAGCGGCGCACCACGACGCGGTCGCCGATCGCGAGCGAGGCGAGCGACTGCATGTCGAAATTGGCGCTCGCATCGCGCCCCGAGACGAGCTCGATCACGATCTCGTCGGCGTCGGGCAGCAGCACCGGCCGGTTCGACAGCGTGTGCGGCGCGATCGGCACCAGCACCCAGCCCGGCACCGCCGGATGCAGCAGCGGACCGCCGGCCGAGAGCGCGTACGCCGTCGATCCCGTGGGCGTGGCGATGATCAGGCCGTCGGCGCGCTGGTTGGCCACGAAATGGCGGCCGACCGACACGCGCAGTTCGACCATGCCCGAAGTGGCGCCGCGGTTGACCACCACGTCGTTCATGGCCAGCGCCTCGAACACCGAGGCGCCATCGCGCATGACGTGCGCATGCATGAGGCTGCGGTGGTCTTCCTCGTACTCGCCCGCCAGCATCGGGATCAGCGTGGCCTGGTAGTTGTCGAGCGGAATGTCGGTGATGAAGCCGAGCCGGCCGCGGTTGATGCCGATCAGCGGAATGCCGTAGCGCCCGAGCTGCCGGCCGATGCCGAGCATCGTGCCGTCGCCGCCCACCACCAGGCCGAGGTCGCAGCGCTGGCCGATCTCCTCGACGCTCAGCGGCTCGTAGCGGCTGCCGACCCGGGCGTTCGAGCCAGCTTCCTCGGCCGCCGATTTCTCGACGAACACCGTGCATCCTTGCGATTCGAGGAAAGCGCCGATATCTTCCATCACGCCATCGCGTACATCGGCTTGCGCCCTGGCACCGGAAGCCTGGTACTTGCCGATCAATGCGACGTGACGAAAGCGGGAAGTCATCTACAAATTACAACATCAAAACCTTGGCCATTTTCTTGACCATGCGGGTTTTGCATGCGCTATCGCGTTCTGATTCGAGCGCAGCGACCACGATCCACTCTTTTGGGTCCTGGCCGAGTTCTTCGGCCAGCGCTCCGGCGATTGCTGGGCTCAGGTGGCCGCGCGCTTTCGCTGTGTGAAGCGCACCCCTCGAAAGCTTGAGCTTTTCGGTCCAGAACGGGGCCGGCTGCTGTGCGAGGGCGGTATCTAGCAGATTGATTGTGGTTTGCATATCAGTTGATGCCTACATGTTGTATTCATGCCTACAAGGTGAAGTTATGGTACTTCCCTAGTTGACTACAAGGTGTAGGCATGGGCGTAATCCTGTCTGACTACATGTTGTAGTCATTTTTACAGGAGTCAGCCTGATGATCCGAATCACCATTGCACAAGCCACGTGCGAAACCATTCCCTACACGTCGAAAAAAGACGGTTCCCAACAGTCGATCCGCAAGCAGACCGCCTACGCCCACACCGTGGACCACGAAGGCAGTCCGGCCCTCTACCCTGAAAAGTTCGGCTTCCTGCTGAATCGCGATGAGGCTCCGCACCCTGCTGGCGATTACACCCTGCACCCGTCGGCTATCGAAATCGTGGACGGCAAGTTGCTGCTCCGCAATGTCCGGCTGACTCCGGTCGCCGCCCGCCCGAAGACGACCGCCTGATGGGTGCACCATGCTCGCAGACCCAAAGGTCTTGAGCGCGGTCCGTCGAGTCAACCTCGAAGCCGCTTTGCTTGCCATGCTTGTGGAGGGCATGAACGAGCATGGCGCCGACGCGCTTGAGGTCACGATTTCGCTCGGTGAGAACCACGCGCCAGCCGACATCGACATCGCGTACATGGCCGAAGGCGCGCCGGTTGCAGGTGAGTCGCTGTGAGGCGCCGCCGTATCCGCTCCGCCTTGCGGACCCCGGGCCGTTTCGCTCGCCACGCGCGGCGGTCCGCTGCTGGCATCAATGACGGCGATCTGTCTCAGTCCCGCTTTCGCAAGGTGCGTTCATGAGCACCTTCGCTCGCAACTTCCTCCGTCTTCGCTTCTGGCTCGAAGGCCGCGACGGTGGCGAGTTCCGCTCCCAATCGCCCTATGAAGAACGTATGGCCGAGCGCCTGCGATTTGAGGCGTCCTGGCTGATCGAGTCGGCGCTATGAGCTACCTCGTCGGCCCGATTAAGCCTGACGCGGGTCGCCAGTTCGACTCGCTGGGCCACCATTCATTCGTCGGCGCACATCAAGCATCTGTCGATGCCGCTCGCGCCGTTTCCGTCGAGGCGCTCCGCGCGTTTTCCGCTCGTGAATTCGCGGCCCGTGGTGAGGTCGCAGAAGCGCGCGCAGCGCGCGGGCTTGTCTCAGTATCAACAAGTGGTTTTGCTGCTCTCCCAACCGCCATGCGGTGGGCAGAGCAATGCATAACCATCGACCGGCATCAGTCGCGCGTCACCCGACTGCGCAAGGGCGTTGGCGTCGGCGCCAAGGCGCTCTTGAACCTCGGCGAGGGCCCGTGCGAGAACAACGTGATGGTCACGCTCACCTACGCGGGCGACAACAGCGACTGGAAGCCGCGCCACGTCTCCGACTACATCCGCAAGGTGCGCGAGTGGTTCAAGGCTCGTTGCCCAGGCGAGCGGCTGCGCTACGTGTGGGTCGCCGAGCTCCAACAGCGTGGCGTCATCCACTACCACGCCGTCTTCTTCCTTCCCGCAGGGGTGCGCATGCCCCAGGCCGACCGCAAGGGCTGGTGGCCGCACGGGATGACCAACACGCTCAAGGCCACCGCGCCCGTTGCGTACCTCATGAAGTACGCCAGCAAGGTCGAGAGCAAGACCATCGGAGGATTCCCACGTGGCTCAAGGATTTACGGCATCGGAGGCCTGGATGCTCCTGGCGCTGCTTTTAAGCGCTGGG
>CAMLCW010000056.1 GCA_946478645.1 uncultured Variovorax sp. | reverse complement strand
GTCCTCGGCCTGCAGCGGCTCCGGCTCGAAGGCCGCCGCGCCCGTGCGCATGGCGAGCGCGTTGTGCAGTTCGGCGGTGCGCTGCCCCAGCGTGGTCATGAGCGCGAGGAAACCGCCATGTTCGATCAGCGGATCGGGCACGCTGCCGTCGGTCGTGGCGAAGTCGCGCAGGTAGCGCTCGAGATAGCCGAGCGTGTGATCCCAGCCGTCGCCCTGGTTCGCGACGAAGGACTGCACCATCGCGAGCGTCATCGTGCGGCCGTCGTTGCCGATGTACTCGAGCGCGCCGAGCACCGGCACGCACGACGGGTATTGCGCATCCTCGGTGAGGAAGCGGCCCATTTCGAGCTCCGGGTTCAACCCCTCGCGCACGTTGCGGTAGCCCTTGAGGAACAGCGTCTCGTCCATCGTGAGCACGGTGTTGCTGCTCACGCCGCTCGGCCGGCCCACCGGCATGCTGGCGATGTCGGCGTCGATGGACGCGAAGGCCGCCGTGGCCTTGAAGCGCAGCCGGCCGTTCGCGGTCGGCAGTTCCATGCCGTCGCGGATCGCCTGCACCAGTGCGCGGCAGAAGGCCTCGTCGTAGAAGGCATCGCCCATCAGGCCCACCTGCGCCTGCTGGCGGATCTTGGCCAAAGCTGCCTGGCTGAGGCCGTTCATGCGTTCTTCATCGCGCTCTTCCCATGCCAATGCGAGCGGCATGAAGTAGGTGGCGCCGCCCGGCGGGCCGTCGAGCTCGAGCGTCGGCAAGAGCCAGCTCTGCCCGTCGGCTTCCCACACCGCATAGTCGGCCAGCCGCGCCTGCGCGATCGGGGTTCCCTTGGAGGCGTACCAGCGCTGGATCTCGATGTGCCGCGGCAGGATGTCGAGCTCGAACTGGTTGCGCATGCGCTCGGACATGCCCATGCGCCACGGCATCACGCGGTCGCGGAAGAAGCTGTTCCAGCCGTCGAACAGCACCAGCGTGGGCCAGTCCTGCAGCGCCACGCCTTCCTGGTGCCAGCTCGGCATCTCGGCGTTGGATTCGAGCTTGAACCAGTAGAAGCCGTACGAGGCCAGCGTCAGCAGGTAAGGCAGTTCACCGATCGGCGGGAACGGCACGCGGCCGAGCATCTCGACCGGCACATGGCCCTTGAAGGCCGACAGGTCGAGCTCGACCGGCTGCGCGGCGCGCGAAAGATTGAACACCGTGAGGATGGTGTCGTCACCGTACTCGCTCAGGTAGGCCAGGATCTTGCGGTTGCCCGGCTTCAGGAAGCGCCGCTTGCCGCGGCCGAAGGCATGGCTGGTCTTGCGCACGGCGAGCATGCGCTTGGTCCAGTTGAGCAGGGAGCTGGCGTCGCGGGCCTGGGCTTCGACGTTGAGCGCTTCGTAGCCGAAGGTCGGGTCCATGATCGGCTGCAGGTAGAGCCGCTGCGGGTCGGCGCGCGAGAAGCCGGCGTTGCGGTCGGGGCTCCACTGCATCGGGGTGCGCACGCCATTGCGGTCACCGACGAACACGTTGTCGCCCATGCCGATCTCGTCGCCGTAGTAGATGATCGGCGAACCGGGCATCGACAGCAGCATGCCGTTCATGAGCTTGACGCGGTCGACGTCGTTCTCCATCAGCGGCGCGAGACGGCGGCGGATGCCGAGGTTGATGCGCGCGCGCGTGTCGGCCGCGTACATGTTGTACATGTAGTCGCGCTCCTTGCTCGTCACCATCTCGAGCGTAAGCTCGTCGTGGTTGCGCAGGAAGATGGCCCACTGGCAGCCTTCGGGGATGTCGGGCGTCTGCTGCATGATCTCGACGATCGGATGCCGGTCTTCCTGGGCGATGGCCATGTACATCCGCGGCATGAGCGGGAAGTGATAGGCCATGTGGCACTCGTCGCCGTCGCCGAAGTACTCGCGCACGTCCTCGGGCCACATGTTGGCTTCGGCCAGCAGGAAGCGGTTCTTGTACTCGGCGTCGATCGCGGCGCGCAGCTTCTTGATGACGTCGTGCGTCTCGGGCAGGTTCTCGTTGCTGGTGCCGTCGCGCTCCACGAGGTAGGGAATCGCGTCGAGCCGGAAACCGTCCACGCCCATGTCCAGCCAGAAGCGCATCACCTTGAAGATCGCCTCCAACACCGCCGGGTTGTCGAAGTTCAGGTCGGGCTGGTGGCTGAAGAAGCGGTGCCAGTAGTAGGCCTTGGCCACCGGGTCCCAGGCCCAGTTCGAGGTCTCGGTATCGGTGAAGATGATCCGGGTGCCCTGGTAGATTTGGTCGGTGTCGCTCCAGACGTAGAAGTCGCGCTCGGGCGAGCCGGGCGGTGCGTTGCGCGCCGCCTGGAACCAGGGGTGGTCGATCGAGGTGTGGTTGATGACCAACTCCGTGATCACGCGCAGGCCCCGCTTGTGGGCCTCGTCCATCATCTCGCGGAAGTCTTCGATCGTGCCGTACTGCGGATTCACGTCCTCGTAGGCCGAGATGTCGTAGCCGTCGTCGCGCAGCGGCGACGGATAGAACGGCATCAGCCAGATGGTGTTGACGCCGAGCTCCTTGACGTAGTCGAGCTTGGCCGTCACGCCCTTGAAGTCGCCGAAGCCATCATTGTTGGTGTCGAAGAAGGCCTTGACGTTGAGCTGGTAGATCACCGCGTCGCGGTACCAAAGCGGATCGTCGCTCGTGTCGATCTCGACCGTCTCAAGCGCAATATGGGATACAGGTGCGTTCATCTTGCGCCCTCACAGGAAGTAATCGAAATCGCGGCCATCGGCATCCCGGCGCCGCACGGCGAAGATGTGCGCCGGCACGCGGTGCGGGTCGAGCTGCACGTAGTGCCAGTCGCCCTGCCACATGAAGCGCTGGCCGCTCAGCAGGTCGTGCATCTGGAACGCCTCGTGCGCCTCGATGCCCAGGCTCTTGGGCGCGAGGTTGACCCAGCCCGACTGCACGTTGTGCGGATCGAGGTTGACCACCGTGACGATCACGTTGCGGCCGTCTTCCGACGCCTTGGCGTAGGCCAGCAGCTGGTCGTTCTCGATCGGCAGGAAGCGCAGCGTGCGGTCCCATTGCAGCGCGGGGTTCTCGCGCCGGATGCGGTTCACGCGCGCGATGAACGGCGCGAGGCTTTCCGGATCGTCGTGGTTCCAGTGGCGCAGCTGGTACTTCTCGGAATCGCGGTATTCCTCGCTGCCGGGCTCGCGCGGCTTGTGGTCGCGCAGTTCGTAGGCCGGGCCGTAGATGCCGTAGTTGGCCGCGAGCGTTGCCGCCAGCACCAGCCGGGTCTGGTAGACCGAGACCTCGCCGCCCTGCAACTGCTCGTGCAGGATGTCGGGCGTGTTGGGCCACACGTTCGGGCGGAAATAGTCGATGCCCGGCGCGGTGGACAGCTCGGTGAAATACTCGATGAGCTCGGCCTTGGTGTTGCGCCAGGTGAAGTAGGTGTACGACTGCGAGAAGCCGCCCTTCGCGAGCCGGTGCATGACCTTGGGCCGCGTGAAGGCTTCGGCCAGGAAGATCACTTCGGGGTACTGGCGCCGGATCTCGCCGATGCACCACTCCCAGAAGGGGAAGGCCTTGGTGTGCGGGTTGTCGACGCGGAAGATGCGCACGCCCTCCCCGATCCAGTGCTCGATCACGCTGCGCAGCTCGGACCACAGGCCACGCCAGTCTTCGCTTTCGAAGTTGAACGGATAGATGTCCTGGTACTTCTTGGGCGGATTTTCGGCGTACTGCACGGTGCCATCGGGACGCCAGCGGAACCACTCGGGGTGATCCTTCACGTACGGATGGTCGGGCGCGCACTGGAATGCGATGTCGAGCGCGAGCTCGATGCCGTGCTTCTCGGCCTCTTCGCGCAAATGGCGGAAATCCTCGGGCGTGCCGAGCGCCGGCAGGATCGACTTGTGGCCGCCCTCCTCGGCGCCGATGGCCCAGGGGCTGCCCACGTCGTCGGGACCATGGGTCAGCGCGTTGTTCGGCCCCTTGCGCTGAATCCGCCCGATCGGGTGGATCGGCGGGAAATAGAGCACGTCGAAGCCCATGGCGGCAATCGCCGGCAGCCGACGCTCGACGTCCTTGAAGGTGCCGTGCACGCCCGGCGTGGCGCTGGTGGAGCGCGGAAAGAGCTCGTACCAGGTGCTGAAGCGCGCGCGCTCGCGTTCGGCATCGAGCGGCAGTTCGATCGCGAAGCGCACCTCGTGGCGCCGGTCGGGGTAGCGGCGGGCCAGCGCCGTCCGCTCCTCGTCGAGTGCCAGCGCCTTGAGCGCCGGAACCTGCGCGCTGGCGTCGCGGGCCAGTGCGTCGAGTTCCTTGGCCCAGGCCGCGAGCGCCTTGCGGTCGGCACCGTCAGCGCGCTCTGCGGCCGCGGTGATCTCTTGCGCACCCACCTGCAGCGCGATGCGCACATCCTCCGCGTCGACACGGCGTGTCAGCTCATGGCGCCACGATTCGAACGGATCGACCCATGCGACCACGGTGTAGCCGTAGCGGCCGAGCGACGGCGGCGTGATGAAGGCTTCCCACACGTCGTTGACGAGCGGCGTCATCGGCACCTCGCGGAACTCGGCCTGCCCTTCGGCGCGCCAGCAGAGGTTGGCGCGCAGGACGTCGTGGCCGTCGGTGAAGCAGTGCGCGGTCACGCGCAGCTTTTCGCCGGCGACGCACTTGACCGGAAAGCGGCCGTGGTCCACCGACGGCAGCACGGCGTCGATCACGGCGCGGCGTGCGCCATCGGTGATTTCGGGTGCGACGGTGTTGGCGACGGTCTGGGAGATGGTGGCGGCGGTAACGGAAACTTTTTTCTTGCTCATGATGGGCTGTGCTCGAGGATCAATGTGGAAAGCGGGGGCAGCGTCAGGCTCACGGCCTGCATGCGACCGTGCGACCGCACGGGAGCGGCTTCGACGCCGCCCAGGTTGCCCCACCCGGAACCGCCGAATTCGACGGCGTCGGTGTTCAGGATTTCCCGCCACATTCCACCGAGCGGCACGCCCAGCAGGTAGTTGGTGCGCGGCACCGGCGTCATGTTGCTCACCACCAGCAGCGGCGGTGCGCCGTCGCGGGCCTTGCGCAGGAATGCGAACACGCTGGTGTCGGTTTCATCGGCCGCGATCCATTCGAAGCCCGCGGGCGAGAAGTCCTGCTGGTAGAGCGCGGGCGCAGCGCGGTACACGCGGTTGAGCTGCGCCACCAGGCGCTGCAGGCCCGAGTGGCCTTCGAGGCCGCAGACCCACCATTCGAGTTCGCCGTCGTGCGTCCATTCACGGCGCTGGCCGAACTCGCCGCCCATGAACAGCAGCTTCTTGCCCGGATGCGTCCACATGAAGCCGAACAGCGCGCGCAGGTTCGCGAACTGCTGCCACGGGTCGCCGGGCATCTTGTTGATCAACGAGCCCTTGCCGTGCACCACCTCGTCGTGCGAGAACGGCAGCACGAAGTTCTCGTGGAAGGCATACACCAGCGAGAACGTCATCTTGTGATGGTGGTACTTGCGGTAGATCGGCTCTTCCTTCATGTAGTCGAGCACGTCGTGCATCCACCCCATGTTCCATTTCTCGCCAAAGCCCAAGCCGTCCATGTCGGTCGGGCGCGACACGCGCGGGTACGAGGTCGATTCCTCGGCCACAGTGACCGTGTCGGGATGCTCGCGATAGACGGCGCGGTTCAGGGTCTGCAGGAACTCGATGGCTTCGAGGTTCTCGCGCCCGCCGTCGCGGTTGGGAATCCACTCGCCGGGCTTGCGCGCGTAGTCGAGATAGAGCATCGACGCGACCGCGTCCACGCGCAGGCCGTCGAGGTGATATTTCTCGAGCCAGAACAGCCCCGACGACACGAGGAAGCTGCGCACTTCGTTGCGGCCGTAGTTGAAGATGCTCGAGTTCCACTCGGGATGAAAGCCCTGGCGCGGATCGGCATGCTCGTAGAGGTGCGTGCCGTCGAAGAACGAGAGCCCGTGCTCGTCGGTCGGAAAGTGCGACGGCACCCAGTCGAGCAGCACGCCGATGCCGTGCTGGTGCAGGTGGTCGACCAGGTACATGAAGTCTTGCGGCGAACCGAAGCGCGACGTGGGCGCGAAGTAGCCGGTGGTCTGGTAGCCCCACGAACCGTAGAACGGATGCTCGGTGACGGGCATGAGCTCCACGTGCGTGAAGCCCATGTGCTTCACGTAGTCCGCGAGTTCGTGCGCCATCTCGCGATAGCCGAGGAACTGGCCGTCACGGCGGCGCCACGAGCCGAGGTGCACCTCGTAGCACGACATCGGCGCGTCGAGCGCGTTGTGCGCGGCACGGGTCGCCATCCATTCGGCGTCGTTCCACTCGTAGGAAAGATCGCAGATGCGCGACGCGGTCGCAGGCGCCAGCTCGGAGCAGAAGGCGCACGGGTCGGCCTTGTCGACGACATAGCCGCCCACGCGTGAACGGATGCGGTACTTGTAGGTTTGCCCCACGGCGGCGTGCGGCACGTGGCCGTGCCAGACGCCGGTGCCGCCGGGATCGGGCGACAGCGGGTCGGCATCGCCGGACCAATGGTTCCATTCGCCAACGACCGAGACGGACTCCGCATTCGGTGCCCAGACGGCAAAGCGGGCGCCCCCTTGTGCGTCGAGATGACAACCCAGGCGGTCGTATAGGCGGGCGTGTGTTCCTTCGCGGAACAGATATGCATCGTGCGGTTCGAGCCCGATGGACGGCTGAGTCAATGGCACCAGCATTCCTCCCTGAAAATAGGATTGCGAGCCGGCGTACAAAAAGCACGCAGACGCTTCACAAAACCTGAACAGAATTTACAGAACCCACACCATACGGCCCAGGAGGCGGGGCCTTCTCTGCATGTCGGAAAGATGCTCGCACCGCACGCCATGCATCGTGATTTACATCACGTTGTGACTAATTCTTGATGTATCGAAACCACGGGTGACGCCGCGTCGGCGCTGCGCAGGGAGAAATCGCGCACCGTCAGGACGATGGCCTGGTGCGGGTTGGCGCGGTAGCGCCGTTTCGCGGCGCCGCCGATCGCGTCGAAGTGCGTCCTGCACGTCTCGATCAGGCGGTCGCCCAGGTCGCGGGTGCCGAACACGTCGTGCAGCGTCTCCTCCGAGATCTGGGCGATGATCCGCGCGCCCTCGGGCCCGTCCGGGTAGATCGCGAAGCGGACGGTGGCGGTGTCAAAGCAGTAGATGCCCTCGAAATCCATGTCTGTCTCCTGTTGATGCGCGACTGGATTCAGCGCGGGATGGACCTCGGCAGGCGATGGATTTCCGCGCGAGTTGAGGAAGGATGCCGCCTACATCCGCTGCGATTGGTGCGAATCGTGGCCGGAAACCGGCAAGACTTGCCGCAATTTCCGGCTGAAGCGTGCGCCCGCGAGCAGATCCTTCCAGCCCGCCCGGTGCGAAGGACCGCGCGGCAGCTCGCCGGGGTAGTGGATCCGCGCGAGTTCCTCGCGCCCTTTCTCGGTGATGGCGAGGACCTGGGCGGCAGGCTCTGCGCCCGAGAGCGTCAGCGGATCGGCGGGTGCCGGCACGAAGGCGATCACGAGCCCGGCCTGGCGGAGGATCCGGACCTCGTCGATCTCCTTCGGCGTGCGAAACGACATCGGAAGCCGGGATACGGCGATCTGCTTGAGCAGTTCCATCGGCATGGCAAATCTCCTTGGGGTTTGGAATGACGATTGACGGTTCGACGAGCATCGAAATAGGTCTTCCAGCCAAGCCTTCAAGAGGATCTGCAGATTGGATTTTTCTGCCGCGCTGCACGGCGCCATAGCATGCACGCGAACGGCTGCAAACGGCAACAACAAACCCTCTTGAAAAGAAGGTCGCGGCGCCTATTTCGCAAGACGGAAGCGCCGGAGCGGGCCTCCGGCGCAGCGTCCAACCCTTGTTTCGAATGGAGGTTTCGCCATGTACCGATCCCTGTTTCCGCGCGACATGTTCGCCGAGATGGATCGCCTGCAGCGCGAGATGCAGCAGGCCTTCGATCTGTCCCCCACCATCCGCGGCTTCGCCCGCAACGGCTTTCCGGCGCTGAATGTCGGCGGCACGCCGCAGACCATCGAGATCTACGCGTTCGCGCCGGGCGTCGAGCCGTCCAGCCTCGAGGTCCACCTCGAGCGCGGGCTGCTCTCGATCGCGGGCCAGCGCGCACCCGCGCTGCCCGAAGCCGACGCCAAGGCCGCGGTCCACATCAACGAGCGCTTCGAAGGCAGCTTCCGCCGGGTGCTGACCCTGCCCGACGATGCCGACCCCGACGCCGTCAGCGCCAGGTACCGCGACGGCGTGCTGCACATCACCGTGCAGCGCCGCGCCTCGTCGCAGCCGCGGCGCATTACCGTTCAATGACAAGGCAGGCTGAACCAGGCCAGAAAGGAGAACGACCATGAACGACACCACCCCATCGAACCGCGTGGCCGAGCAGCAGCACCAGCAACCATCGGCCTCGAAGGAGATCGCCCGCGGCAACGACGCCCGCTACAGCGATGCGGCGCTGACCCCGCCCGTGGACGTGATCGAGGACAGCGGCGGCATCACGCTGTACGCCGACCTGCCGGGCGTCTCGCGCGACAAGCTGGGCCTGCACGTCGCGTCGGACACGCTGACCATCGACGCCGAGTCCGACATCTCGGTGCCCGAGGGCTTGTCGTCGAGCCACACCGAAGTGGGTCTGGCGCGCTTCCGCCGCGTCTTCACGCTCAGCAAGGAGCTCGACACGGCCGCGATCACGGCCGAGCTGTCGCAGGGCGTGCTCAAGCTGCGCATCCCGAAGGCACAGCACGCGCAGCCGCGCCGCATCGAGATCCAGGCGGCCTGAAAAGCCGTGAACCTGCCGGCAGGCGCCCGTGGCAGCGGGCGCCTACGCCGATGTGCGCCTCGCCCTACACCGGCGGCCCGGCGGCGGGATAAGGTGGTCCGACGAACAAGCCCATTGGATGGGGGACGCCGGACATGGCCTTCGAACGCTTCCGTGACCGCAGGGACGCCGGCCGCAGGCTGGCAGAAGAACTGGGCGGCTACGCCGGGCAAGCCGGCGTGGTCGTGCTGGCGCTGCCGCGCGGCGGCACACCGGTGGCGCATGAAGTGGCCCGGGCACTCGAAGCCCCGCTTGACGTGTTCATGGTCCGCAAGCTCGGTATTCCCTGGAACGAGGAGTACGCCATGGGCGCCATCGCCAGCGGTGGCGAGCAGTGGCTCGATGCGCGGGTCGTGCACGAACTCGGCATCTCCCGCAGCGACATTGAAAACGTTGTAGCCCGCGAGCAGCGCGAGCTCGCGCGGCGCGAACGCACCTACCGCCGCGGCCGCCCGCCCCCCGCGCTGCACGGGCGCACCGTCATCCTGGTCGACGACGGCCTCGCGACCGGCTCGACCATGCTCGCTGCAGTGCGCGCAGTGCGCCGCCAGCAGCCCGCGCGGACCGTGGTGGCGGTGCCGGTCGCATCGGCGGAAGCCTGCGAACTGCTGCGCCGCGAGGCCGACGAGGTGGTCTGCGCGCAAGTGCCGGAATCGTTCCTGGGCGTCGGACGCTGGTACGTCGATTTCTCGCAGACCACCGACGAGGAAGTCTGCGCACTGCTCGACGACGCGGCCCACCACCGCCACGGCGCGCTCTCGCCCTGAGAAACCGCGAACGCAGGAGCGCCATCCATGGACCCGTCGAAGAAGATGCAGCAGGATGCCGAGGCGGTGCGTGCCGCCGCGCACCCCATGGACGGCTCGGCACACGACCACGATGCCCTGCTCCAGCGCATCGGCGATGCCCACTACGTGCTGCTCGGCGAAGCCTCGCACGGCACGCACGAGTTCTATGCCGAGCGCGCCGCCATCACCCGGCGCCTGTTCACCGAAAGAGGCTTCAGCGCCGTGGCGGTCGAAGGCGACTGGCCTGACGCCTGGCGCGTGAACCGCTACGTGCGCGGCCTCGGCGATGACGCGAGCGCGGACGAAGCACTTGCCGGCTTCACGCGCTTTCCCACCTGGATGTGGCGCAACCGGGAGGTGGCGCGCTTCGTCGAATGGCAGCGCGCCTTCAACGAGGCCGGGCCGCCGCAGGGTAAGACCGGTTTCTACGGCCTCGACCTCTACAGCCTGCACGGTTCCATCGAAGCGGTGCTCGGTTATTTCGACCGCACCGATGCCGAAGGCGCGCGGCTGGCGCGCGAACGCTACGGCTGCTTCGACCGCGTGGGCGACGGCGGCCAGGTCTACGGCCTCACGGCCGGGCTCGGCAACACGCCGTCGTGCCAGAAGGAAGTGGTCGAGATGCTCGTGCGCCTGCGCAGCGCCGCCGCGGAAGCGGCGCACCACGGCGACCCGGCCGCCGGCGAAGACGCCTTCGACGCCGAGCAGAACGCGCGGCTCATCCGCAACGCCGAGGCCTACTACCGCACCATGTACCAGAGCGACGTGTCCTCATGGAACCTGCGCGACCGGCACATGGTGGAGACCCTCGGCGAGATCGAGCGCCACCTCTGGCGCGGCCGCGAACGGCCGAAGATCGTGGTCTGGGCCCACAACTCGCACCTCGGCGACGCGCGCGCCACCGAAATGGGCGAGCAGCGCGGCGAGCTCAACGTGGGCCAGCTGGTGCGCGAACGCCAGGGCCGCGACGCGGTGCTCGTGGGCTTCACCACCCACGCCGGCACAGTGATGGCCGCCTCCGACTGGGGCGGGCCGGCCGAACGCAAGCAGGTCGTTCCGGCGCGGGCCGACAGTTACGAAGGCCTGATGCACGAGACCGGCCTCGCACGCTTCATGCTGCCGCTCGGCCGCGAAGGAAGCCACTTTTTCGCCTTGCGCGAGCCGAGGCTCGAGCGCGCCATCGGCGTCATCTACCGCCCCGAGACCGAACGCCAGAGCCACTATTTCTTCGCGCGGCTCCCGGTGCAGTTCGATGCGCTGGTGCACATCGACCGCACGCGCGCGGTCGATCCGCTCGCGCGCGAGGCGGAACCGCAGGATGGCGAGGTGCCCGAGACCTGGCCGTCGGGCCAGTAGCGGCCCTTCCCACCCTGCCCTATTGCGCGACCACCACGCCCTCGAGCGGCTGCAGCACCAGTTCGCCCTGCACCGCACCCGAGCGGCCGGCCAGGGTCGAGGCCACCACCACCACCTCGGTGGGGAGCAGGTCGGCGTGGACCGTCATCTCGGTCTCGGCAAAGTTCAGCAGCACCACCAGCCGGCGCGTGCCCGCGCTGCGCGCATAGGCCAGCACGTCGGGGCCCGCATCGAGCTGCTCGTGGCGGCCCTCGTGCAGCGCGGGCTCGTTGCGGCGCAGCGCGATCAGGCGCTGGTAGAGCGAGAGCATCGAGTCCGGGTCGCCGCGCTGCAGCTCGACGTTGCGCGTGGCCCAGTCGTCCGCCAGCCGCAGCCAGGGCCTGCCTTGGGTGAAGCCGGCGGCGGGCGCCCGGCTCCACTGCATGGGCGTGCGCTGCGGGTCGCGCCCGAGCCCCAGGCCGGGCGCGTTCTTCTCGAACGGGTCCTGCACTTCGGCCGGCGGGATCGGCACGTCGGCCATGCCGATCTCGTCGCCGTAATAAAGCGTGGGCGTGCCGCGCAGCGTGAGCAGCAGCATCGCGGCGAGCCGCGCACGCTGCTGGCCCACGCGGCTCGCGATGCGCGGCTTGTCGTGGTTGCCGAGCACCCAGTTGGGCGCCGCCCCGTGCGGCAGCGCGGCCTCGTAGTCGCGCACGATGCGGTCGATCTCGGCCGCGTGCCAGGGCGCCGCGATGAGCTGGAAGTTGAACGGCAGCTGCACGCCCTCCAGCATCCCCTCGGGCGTGCGCCCGTAGTAGGCCATGAGCCGCTCGAGCGGCAGGTGCAGTTCGCCGATCAGCACGCGCGCCGAATCCTCGCTGCTGAAGGCGTCGACCACGCGCCGCATCTCGACCACGATGTCCTGCATTTCGGGCCGGTCGGTGGTGTAGAGCGGCAGCAGCCGGTGCGACGGGTCCTGCCCCGGCTTGAAGGCGGGGTTCGGCGGGTTGTTGCGGAACAGCCTGTCCTTGACCAGGTGGTAGAGCACGTCGACGCGAAATCCGTCCACGCCGCGCCGCAGCCAGAAGCGCAGCACCTCGTACATCGCCTCGCGCACCTCGGGGTTGCGCCAGTTGAGGTCGGGCTGCTCCTTCAGGAAGGAATGCGCGTAGTACTGGCCGGTCGCTTCGTCGAAGGTCCATGCCGGCCCGCCGAAATTGCTGATCCAGTTGGTGGGCGGGCCGCCGTCGGGCGCCGGGTCGCGCCAGAGGTACCAGTCGCGCTTCGGGTTCTCACGCGAGGCGCGGCTCTGCAGGAACCAGGGGTGCTGATCCGACGTGTGGTTGGGCACGAAGTCGAGCACCAGCTTCAGGCCCCGGGCCCGGCATTCCGCTGCGAGCGCATCGAAGTCGTCCAGCGTGCCGAAGCGCGGGTCGATGTCGCAGTAGTCGGAAATGTCGTACCCGAAGTCGGCCATTGGTGAGGGGTAGATCGGCGATATCCAGACGGCGTCGACGCCGAGCTCGACCAAATAATCGAGCCGCTTCTGGATGCCTCGCAAATCGCCGATGCCGTCCCCGTCGCTGTCCTGGAACGAACGCGGATAGACCTGATAGACGATTCCGTTCTTCCACCATGCATCGGCAGACATCGAAGAGTTCCTTTCGTATGTGGCGAGGCCTCCTTTCCATGGAGACGGCATCGCATGATCAACGACCTTTGGTACAAGAACGCCGTGGTGTACTGCCTGTCCGTCGGGACCTTCATGGACTCGAACGGCGACGGCTGCGGCGACTTCGAGGGCCTCACGCGGCGCCTGGAGTACCTGCACGGCCTGGGCGTCACCACGCTGTGGCTGATGCCCTTCCATCCCTCGCCGCGGCGGGACGACGGCTACGACGTCTCGGACTTCTACAACGTCGATCCGCGCTACGGCACGCTCGGCGATTTCGTGGAGTTCACCCACTCCGCCAAGCAGCTCGGCATGCGCGTGCTGATGGACCTGGTGGTCAACCACACCTCGGAGCAGCACCCCTGGTTCCAGCAGGCGCGCAAGAGCCGTGAATCAAAATACCACGACTGGTACGTGTGGTCCGACAGGAAGCCGGCCCGCTACACCGACGGCGTGGTCTTTGCCGGCGTGCAGAAATCGACCTGGAGCTTCGACAAGCTCGCGCGGCGCTGGTACTTCCACCGCTTCTACGATTTCCAGCCCGACCTGAACACGGCCAACCCCGCCGTGCAGGCCGAGATCCTCAAGATCATGGGCTTCTGGACCCAGCTCGGCGTCTCGGGTTTCCGCATGGACGCGGTGCCCTTCGTGATCGGCGCGAAGGGGCCGAAGGTGATCCGCCCGACCGAGAAGTTCGACCTGCTGCGCCAGTTCCGCGAACTGCTGCAGTGGCGCCAGGGCGACGCGATCATCCTCGCCGAGGCGAACGTGCTGCCGCGCGCCAACATGGACTACTTCGGCGAGGAAGGCGAGCGGCTGCACATGATGTTCAACTTCCAGGTCAACCAGCACCTGTTCTATGCGCTGGCCACGGGCCGCGCCCGGCCACTCGCGAAGGCGCTCGAAGCGACGCGCGCGCGCCCGCCCACTTCGCAATGGGGCATCTTCCTGCGCAACCACGACGAGCTCGACCTCGGCCGGCTGCGGCCCGCGCAGCGCCAGCGCGTGTTCGAGGCCTTCGGCCCCGACAAGGACATGCAGCTCTACGACCGCGGCATCCGCCGGCGACTGGCGCCGATGTTGGGCGGCAACCGGCGCCGGCTGGAGCTGGCCTACAGCCTGATGCTCACGCTGCCCGGCACGCCGGTGATCCGCTACGGCGACGAGATCGGCATGGGCGACGACCTGAGCCTGCCCGAGCGCAACTGCGCCCGCACCCCGATGCAGTGGTCCACCGAGCGCCAGGGCGGCTTCACCACCTCGGCCAGGCCGGTGGTGCCGGTGATCTCGGGCGGGGCCTACGGCTTCGAGCACGTGAACGTCGCGGCGCAGCGGCGCGATCCCGATTCGCTGCTCAACTGGATGGAGCGGGCCTTCCGCGCGCGCAAGGAAGTCCCGGAAATAGGCTGGGGCGACTACGAGGTGATTCCCAACGCCGAGCCCGCGGTGCTGGTGATGCGCTATTCATGGCGCGGCAACGCGGTGGTGTTCGTGCACAACCTCGAGGCCAACCCGCTCGAGGTCAAGATCGAGGCCCGATCGCTGGGCGCCCACGGGGAGCAACTCGTCAACCTGCTGTCGAACGCGCACAGCCATGCGGACGCCAAGGGCAGGCACTGCATGGTGCTCGAGCCGTACGGCTACCGCTGGTTCCGGGTCGGCCCGCTCGACTACCTGCTCCAGCGCGATGAAATGTGAATCCAATAGTGTTAATAAATTCGCATTTCTTGAGACAGTAGAAACATTTGCAAATCAGCTTCTGACACACTACATGCGCGGCGCGGATCACGCGATGCATGTCGATCGCCCATGAACTCACCTGGTCCAAGAAACATCCGCTTCAGCCTGAACATGCGCCTGAGCCTGGGCGCGGCGCTGGTGGTCCTGCTGGCGACGATCGCGATCGCGACGGTGGCGCTGAAGCTGATGCGCACCAGCGTGAAGGCCTCGATCGAGAGCGAGGAACTGGCGCGGCTGTCGGCGATCGCGGACACCATCGACCAGAAGTTCGTGGGCTGGCGCACGCTGCTGCAGACCTTCGCCTCGGGCGTCGAGGCGGCCGGCTTCGCCGATCCGACGCCGCTTGCGGCCTACCTCGAGCGGCACGGATCGCTGCGCCGGGCCTTCGGCAACGTTGCCATCTTCACGGCCGAGGGCGACCGGATCGCCAGCCTGGACGGCGCACGGCCCGAGGCTGCGGTCAACATCCTCGACCGGCCGTACTTCCGCGAGACCCTGGCGGCGAAGGCCGGCGTGCTTTCCGAGCCCTACCTCCACCGGCTGAGCGGCCGGCCGCAGATCGCCCTCACCCAGCCGGTGTTCGACGAGGCGGGCGCCGTGCGCTTCGTGATCTCGGCCGCCATCGACCTGGGCGGGCGCAACATCCTCGGCGAAATGGCCGGCACCCGCTTCGGCGAGACCGGCTACCTGTTCATCGTCGACACCGAGGGCGTGGTCATCGACCACCCTCGCACCGAGTTCATTGCCAACCCGGCGGCGCTCAAGGCCACCGGCAGCCTCGAGATCGAGCGCCCGGTCCAGCAGTACGAAGGCATTGCCGAAGGCCTCAACCATGCCGGCGTGCACGGCATGTACGCCTTCAAGCGCATCCCGCAGACCAACTGGGTGATCGGCGCGATGTACCCGACCGCCGAGGCTTTCGCGCATTTCGAATCGATCGAGCGCACGGCCTGGATCGGCGCGGTGCTGCTCGCGGCGATGGCGGGAGCGCTCGCGCTGGCCGTGGTGCACCGCCAGCTCGATCCGCTGCGGCACCTGCACCGCCACATGCTGGACGCGGAGAACCTCGCGACCGAGCCCGCCGTGCAGCCGGACTACGCGCGCGACGAGATCGGCGACCTCCGGCGCACCTTCGACACGCTGATGCTGCAGCGCCGCGCGAGCGAGAAGTTCCTGCGCGACATCACCGACAACCTGCCGGCGATGATCTCGCACGTCGACGCCGGGGGCCGCTACACCTTCGCCAACGCGCAGGTCCGCATGCTCTACGGCGGCAAGGAAATGGTCGGACGCCCGATGGCGGAGATCCGCGGCCCCGGGGAATACGCCAGGGTGGCCCCCGCCTACGCCCGCGCGCTGGCGGGCCACGCGGCGGTGCTCGAGAAGAACGGCGACCCGAAGCTCGGCCTCGGCGACCGCACCTTCAAGGCCCACTACATGCCCGACATCGACGCCAACGGCACGGTCCAGGGCGTGTTCTCGATGACCTTCGACATCACCGACGAGGTGAACATCCGCCGCGCCCTGACCGAGCAGCAGAAGCGCCTGCGCGACGTGACGGACAACATCCCCGCGCTGGTGGGCTACTTCGACAACGACGAGAACTGCCTGTTCGGCAACGTGCGCGCGCGCCAGATGGCCGGCCTGGGCAGCGGCCCGCTCGACGGCGTGACGCTGCGCTCGGCAGTGGGCCACGCGGTGTACACGCAGCTGCAGCCCTACCTGCCGATGGTGCGCGAAGGCAAGGCGGTGCGCTTTCCGGTGCGCGCGCCGCTGCACGGCAAGACCGGCTACTTCCAGGTCAACCTAATCCCCGACCGCAACCTGGACGCCGAGGTGACCGGCTTCTACCTCATGACCTTCAACATCACGGCGCTCAAGCGCGCCGAGCTGCGCCAGGCCGAGAGCGAACGGCGGCTGCGCACCATCACCGACAACCTGCCCGCGCTCATCACCTACATCGACCGCGACGAGAAGATCACCTTCGCCAACGCCACCTACCGCGACTGGCTCGGGGTCGAGCCGACGGCCATCCTGGGACGCCATGTGCGCGACGTGGCGGGCCCCGAGCTCTACCTCTCGCGCAAGGCCATGATCGCGCGCGCGCTGGCCGGCGAGCGCCTGGAGTTCGAGGCCCGCACCCGCACCGCGGACGCCGACCGGGTGACCCGCGTGAGCTACGTGCCCGACGTCGGCCCCGACGGCGGCGTGCGCGGCATCTTCTCGCTGAGCCTGGACATCAGCGCGCTGAAGGACGTGGAGCGCAAGCTCACGGAACTGGCGCGCGTCGACACGCTCACCGGGCTCGCCAACCGCCTCGCCTTCAACGAACTGCTGCCGGGCGCGGTCGCGCGGGCGCAGCGCACGGGCATGGCGCTGGCCGTGATGTTCCTCGACATCGACCACTTCAAGCGCATCAACGACACGCTCGGCCACGCCACCGGCGACGCCGTGCTGGTGGAATACGCGAAACGGCTGAAGGCCGGCGTGCGCAGCACCGACACCGTGGCGCGCCTGGCCGGCGACGAGTTCGTGGTGGTGCTCGAGAACCTGCACATGCGCGAAGACGCGGTGGCCACCGCGCGCAAGATCGTCCAGCAGGTGGGCAGCGCGCCGTTCCAGCTCGAAGGCCGCAGCCTGCACGTCACCACCAGCATCGGCGTGGCCTTCCACCGGGGCGCTGACGCGGCCGTCGAGCCCAGCGTGCTGCTGGCGCGCGCCGACGCGGCGCTGTACCGCGCGAAGTCGGCGGGGCGCAACACCTTCGGCTTCTCCGATGGCTGAAGCGCAAACTTTCGTACCCGTGCCCGGCACGGCCTCCACCGCGCCGGCCCGTGCGGGCTGACAAGCCACGCCGCCGCCGCCAGAATCGCTCATCCAGGAGAACCCATCCATGTCCCCCCACGAAGTCGTCACGCCCGAGCAGTTGCTGCAGGCCCTCGAAGCCCAGAGCCGCATGCCGATCCTGCGCATCGGTCAGGCGCTGATCGCGACCGGTGCGATCACCGAGGCGCAGTTGCGCGCCGGCCTCGAACAGCAGCAGCTCGACCGCAGCGTGCCGCTCGGCGAGACGCTGGTGCGCATGGGCCTCGTCACGCGCGACCAGCTGCAGACCGCGCTGGTGCGCAAGATGGGCTATCCGCTCGTGAACCTGCATGTGTTCCCTGCCGCCGTGGAGGCGCTGCGCAGCGTCGGCCTCGCCATCGCCCGGCGCTTGCAGGTCATGCCGCTGATGGTGCACCAGGGCCGGCTCGTGCTGGCGCTCGACGACCCCGCAGGCCGGCACGCGGCCATCGACGAGGTGGAGTTCGTCTCGCAGATGAAGGTGATCCCGGTCGTCGGCCAGTGCCTGGCGCTCGACCCGCTGCTGTTCAAGGCTTATTCGAAGGTGGGCTCGGAGATCCTCGATCCCACGCTCGCGCACCAGCCCAGCGTGCCGGCCGATCCGTCGCGGCCGCTCGAGTTCGACCTGGGCGTCGGCACCAGCGAACTGCTCGTCACGCTCGAGAAGGAGCGCCCCTCCGCACCGGCCGCCGAGGAAGAAGCCGTCGAGCAGTCGGACAACTCGCTGGTGCGCATGATCAACAGCATGATCATCGACGCGCACCGCGAGGGCGTCTCCGACATCCACATCGAGAGCTACCCGGGCAAGGAAAAGACGCGCATCCGCTTTCGCCGCGACGGACGCCTGCGCACGCACCTCGAACTGCCGGCGAGCTACCGCAGTGCGGTGGTCGCGCGCGTGAAGATCATGTGCGACCTCGACATCAGCGAGAAGCGCAAGCCCCAGGACGGCAAGATCAACTTCTCGCGCTATTCGCCCCAGCACCGCATCGAGCTGCGCGTGGCCACCATTCCGACCAGCAACGGCCTCGAAGACGTGGTGATGCGGATCCTGGCCTCGGCCACGCCGATCCCGCTCGACCAGCTCGGCCTCTCGCCGCGCAACCTCGCCGAGCTGACCAAGGCCGTCGAGCGGCCCTACGGCATGGTGCTGTGCGTGGGCCCCACGGGCTCGGGCAAGACCACCACGCTGCATTCGGCGCTCATGCACATCAACACGCCCGAGCGCAAGATCTGGACCGCCGAGGACCCGATCGAAATCACCCAGCCGGGCCTGCGCCAGGTGCAGGTCAACCCGCGCATCGAATGGACCTTCGCCAAGGCGCTGCGCGCCTTCGTGCGCGCCGATCCCGACGTGATCATGGTCGGCGAGATCCGCGACGAGGAAACCGCCCGCACCGCGATCGAGGCCTCGCTGACCGGGCACCTCGTGCTGTCGACCTTGCACACCAACAGCGCGCCCGAGACGGTCACGCGGCTGCTCGACATGGGCATGGACCCGTTCAACTTCGCCGACTCGCTGCTCGCCGTGCTGGCGCAGCGACTGGTGCGCCGGCTCTGCACCCATTGCCTGCAGCGCCGGCCGCTGAGCGCGGAGGAAACCGAGGAACTGCTCGCCGACTACATGCACGCGTTCGGCAGCAGCCACGACACGCCGGCCGAGCGCGAGGCGGTGCGCGCCGGCTGGCTCGGCCGCCATGCCCACGATGGCCAGCTCCAGCGCTATTCGAGCAAGGGCTGCCCGCACTGCGACAACACCGGCTTCAGGGGCCGCGTCGGCATCCACGAGCTGATGGTCATTTCCCGGACGCTGCGCCGCATGGTGCAGAGCGGCGCCCGCGCCGAGGAACTGCAGCAGGCCGCGCTCGCCGAGGGCATGCGCACGCTGCGCCAGGACGGCATCGACAAGGTGCTCGCCGGGCAGACCACCATCGAGGAAGTGCGCGCGACCAGCAACGTGTAGCGCGCCGCAGCCATCGATCCGGCGTACCAGCCGCGGGAAATTTCATGATGAACGCCAGGTGGGTGTAACGCACGGCCGCGTTCACTCGAACTCGTG
>CAMLCW010000055.1 GCA_946478645.1 uncultured Variovorax sp. | reverse complement strand
CGCGTCGAATGCTTCGACATCTCGCACACCGCGGGCGAGGCCACGCAGGCCTCGTGCGTGGTGTTCGAGCACCACGCGATGCAAAACCGCGAATACCGCCGCTACAACATCGAGGGCATCACGCCGGGCGACGACTATGCGGCGATGCGCCAGGTGCTGCACCGCCGCTACGGCCGGCTGGCCGAGGCGATGGCGGCCGAGACCGATGCACCGCCCGCGGGCGATGCGGCCGGCGCCGGCAGCGATGCGCCGCCCAAGACCTTGGCCGCGCGCATGCCCGACCTGGTGCTGGTCGACGGCGGCAAGGGCCAGGTGTCGATGGCGCGCGAGGTGTTCAGTGAACTGGGTCTGCCGCTGTCGCTGATCGTCGGCGTCGAGAAGGGCGAGGGCCGCAAGGTCGGCCTGGAGGAGCTGGTGTTCGCCGACGGCCGCGAGAAGGTCTACCTCGGCAAGGACTCGGCGGCGCTCATGCTGGTGGCGCAGATCCGCGACGAGGCGCACCGCTTCGCGATCACCGGCATGCGCGCCCGGCGCGCCAAGGTGCGCGTGGGCGGCAGCCAGCTCGAGGACATTCCGGGCATCGGGCCGAAGCGGCGCGCCCGCCTGCTGCAGCGCTTCGGCGGCATCCGCGGCGTGGCGGCGGCGAGCGTGGAGGACATCGCATCGGTCGAGGGCATTGCGACCGAGCTGGCCGAGGAAATCTATCGGGCCTTGCATTAGCCCGTCGGCGCCGCGCTTGCCGGCATGACACAATCGCGCGCATATGTTCTGGACACTTCCGACCATCATGACCTGGACGCGCATCGTCGCGATTCCGTTGATCGTCGGCATGTTCTATCTGCCGATGGCCGAGCCGATGCGCAACCTGATCGCCACGGTCATGTTCATCGTGTTTGCTGCCACCGACTGGCTCGACGGATTCCTCGCGCGCAAGCTCAACCAGACCTCGGCCTTCGGCGCCTTCCTCGATCCGGTGGCCGACAAGTTCCTGGTCTGCGCGTCGCTCTTGGTGCTGGTGCACCTGAACCGGGCCGACGTGTTCGTCGCGTTGATCATCATCGGGCGCGAGATCGCGATCTCGGCGCTGCGCGAATGGATGGCCCAGATCGGCGCGAGCAAGAGCGTCGCGGTCCACATGATCGGCAAGGTCAAGACCACGGTGCAGATGATCGCGATCCCGTTCCTGCTCTATGACGGGCTGCTGTTCGGCGTGATCGACACCGGCTGGTGGGGGCAGTGGCTGATCTGGCTGTCGGCCGTGCTGACGATCTGGTCGATGGTCTATTACCTTCAGAAGGCCATCCCAGAGATCCGGGCGCGCGCCAAATGAGCGTCGGCGCGGGCTGGCTGCGCGCGATGCCGGCGGTCTTCGTGCTGATCTGGAGCACGGGTTTCATCGTCGCGCGCTATGGCATGCCCTACGCGCCGCCGCTCAAGTTCCTGGCCGTGCGCTTCGCACTGTCGCTCGTGTGCTTCGGCATCTGGGTCGCGCTCGCGCGCGTGTCGTGGCCGCGGCAGCGCGCGCAGTGGGGGCACCTGGCGGTCACCGGCGTGCTGATGCAGGCAGGCTACCTGGGCGGCGTGTGGGCCGCGGTGCATGCGGGCATGGGCGCGGGGCTGGTCGCGCTCCTGGTCGGCATCCAGCCGGTGCTGACCGCCATCTGGCTGTCGTTCAGCGGCGGGCGCATTTCGCAGCGCCAGTGGGCGGGGCTGGCGCTCGGTTTCGCGGGCCTGGTGCTCGTGGTGTCGCGCAAGCTCGGGCAGGGCACCGAGGTGAGTGCGCTCACCATGGCGCTTGCGGTCATGGCGCTGTTGTCGATCACCGCGGGCACGCTGTACCAGAAGCGCTTCGTCGCGCCCTGCGACGTGCGCAGTGCCAGCGCCGTGCAGATGGCCGCGGCGCTCGTGGTCTGCCTGCCCTTCGCGTTGCTGGAGTCGCAGCCCTTCGAATGGAATGCCTATTCGACCGGCGCCATGGCCTGGTCGGTGCTGGCGCTGTCGCTCGGCGGCAGTTCGCTGCTCTACATGCTGATCCAGCGCGGCACGGCCACCGCCGTCACGAGCCTGCTCTACCTGGTGCCGCCGTGCACCGCGGTCATGGCCTGGCTGCTGTTCGCCGAGCCGATCGGCCTGGTGACCGTGCTGGGCATCGGGCTCACCGCCGCCGGCGTGAGCCTGGTGGTGCGCAGCCAGCGCTGACCGCGGGCGACTTGTTCGCTCAGCGCGCCGAACCGGTCTTGCCCGGTTTCCAGGGCTCGCCGCGGAACTGTTCGGCAAGGTGGTCGAGCAGCAGGCGCACGCGCCGCGGCGTCTTGGGGCGCCAGGGCGCGATCCAGTGGATGTCGGCGTCGGGCATGGCGTACTGCGGCAGCACGCGCACCAGCGCGCCCGAGGCGAGCTGCGGTGCGATGTCCCAGAGGCTGCGCAGCATGATGCCGTGGCCGGCCAGGCACCAGTCGCGCACCATCTCGCCCGAGTTGCTGGCGAGCGGACCCTGCACCCGCACGCGTGCGGTGCTGCCGTCGCGCGCGTGGCGCAGCGTCCACAGCGCGAATTGGCGCTGGTTCGCCTCGCCGTTCTCGCGCGCCACCAGGCAGTCGTGCGCGGCCAGCGCGTCGACCGTGGCGGGCTGGCCGCGCCGCGCGATGTAGGCGGGCGCAGCGGCCAGCACACGCTGGTTGCGCGCGATGCGGCGCGTGACCCAGTCGGCGGCGCGGCGCTGCTGCACGGCCCACAGCCACAGCGCGCCGTCATAGCCCTCGGCGCCGAGGTCGGGCAGGCGCTCGGTCAGCAACAGTTCGATCTGCAGGCCCGGATGCCGCGCCTGGAAGCCGGCCAGTGCCGGGCCGACCCAGCGCCGGCCGAAGCCGAAGGTGGCGGCCAGGCGGATGGTGCCGACCAGCGCGTTCTGCCGTTCGCCGAGTTCGCTCTCGAGCGCCGCGAAGCCTTCGAGCAGCGTCGTCGCGTGCAGGCAGACCGCCTCGCCCTCGGCCGTCACGCTGAGCCGGCGCGTGGTGCGCTCGAAGAGCCGCTGCCCGAGCCGCGCCTCGAGCGCGCCCAGCCGCTTGGTGACCACCGAGGGCACGACGTCGAGCACGGCGGAGGCGCCGGCCAGGCTGCCCTGGTCGCGGATGGCCAGCACCAGTTCGAGGTCGCCGCGGTCCATCGACAATGAATTCATGCCAAATTGGAAAGTATGAATTGGTTGATTGTTGCTTGATGCTCGCTGAAGCGCAACGCACAATCTCGGCGTGACTGCTTCATCCTTCCTCGACTTCCCGGGCTTCGACATCGAGCGCAACGGCGTTCGCGTGCATGGCCGGATCGGCGGCCGCGGCGCACCCCTGCTGCTGCTGCATGGCCATCCGCAGACGCATGCGATCTGGCACCGCGTGGCACCGGCGCTGGCCGAGCGCTTCACCGTGGTGGCGATCGACCTGCGCGGCTATGGCGACTCGGGCCGCCCGGGCGCGGATGCCGAGCACCTGGCGTACAGCAAACGCGAGATGGCGCTGGACGCGCGGGCCGCGATGGCGCACCACGGCTTCGAGCGCTTCGGCGTGCTCGCCCACGACCGCGGCGCGCGCGTCGCGCATCGCCTGGCGGCCGACCATCCGGCGGCGGTCGCGCGCATGCTGCTGCTCGACATCGCGCCCACGCTCGCGATGTACGAGAACACCACCGACGCATTCGCCCGTGCGTACTGGCACTGGTTCTTCCTGGTCCAGCCGCCGCCGCTGCCCGAGGCGCTGATCGCTTCCGATCCGGTGCGCTACGTGCGCAGCGTGATGGGTGGCCGACATGCGGGGCTCGCGCCTTTCGCACCCGAAGTGCTCGCCGAATACGAGCGCTGCGTGCAGATCCCGGGCACGGCCGAATCGATCTGCGAGGACTATCGGGCCTCCGCCACCATCGACCTGGCGCATGACCGCGCCGACGTCGCCGCCGGCCGGCGGCTCGCGCAGCCGCTGCGCGTGCTCTGGGGCGAACATGGCGCGGTCGGGCGCTGCTTCGACGTGCTCGCACTGTGGCGCGACCGCGCCGACGATGTTTCAGGCCGTGCGCTGCCGTGCGGCCACTATGTTCCCGAGGAAGCGCCGGACGAACTGCTCGCCGAGGCCCTCGCATTTTTCACACCGCTCCAGCAAGAAGGAAACTGACCATGACCACCCACCGCATCGCAGTCATCGCCGGCGACGGCATCGGCAAGGAGACCATGCCCGAAGGCCTGCGCGTGCTCGACGCCGCGGCGCGCAAGTTCGGCATCGACCTGCAGTTCGACCACTTCGATTTCTCGAGCTGGGACTACTGCGAGAAGCACGGCAAGATGATGCCCGACGACTGGAAGGACCAGATCGGCGGGCACGACGCGATCTATTTCGGCGCGGTGGGCTGGCCCGAGAAGATCGCCGACCACGTGTCGCTCTGGGGATCGCTGCTGCTGTTCCGCCGCGAATTCGACCAGTACATCAACCTGCGCCCCGCGCGGCTGATGCCGGGCATCACGGCGCCCGTGGTGCGGCGCGACGGCACGCCGCGCCAGCCCGGCGAGATCGACATGTACATCGTGCGCGAGAACACCGAAGGCGAATATTCGAGCATCGGCGGGCGCATGTACGAAGGCACGCCGCGCGAGATCGTGGTGCAGGAAACGGTGATGTCGCGCCATGGCGTGGACCGCGTGCTGAAGTTCGCCTTCGAGCTGGCCCAGTCGCGTCCGAAGAAGCACCTGACCAGCGCGACCAAATCGAACGGCATCTCGATCACCATGCCCTACTGGGACGAGCGCGTGGCCGAGATGGCGAAGAACTACCCCGGCGTGGCGCTCGACAAGTTCCACATCGACATCCTGACCGCCCACTTCGTGCAGCGGCCCGACTTCTTCGACGTGGTGGTCGCGAGCAATCTGTTCGGCGACATCCTGTCCGACCTGGGCCCGGCATGCACCGGCACCATCGGCATCGCGCCGAGCGCCAACCTCAACCCCGCGCGCACGACGCCGTCGCTGTTCGAGCCGGTGCACGGTTCGGCGCCGGACATCGCGGGCAAGGGCATCGCCAACCCGATCGGGCAGATCTGGTGCGGCGCGATGATGCTCGAGTTCCTGGGCCACAAGAACGCGCACGACGCGATCCTTTCGACCATCGAGAAGGTGCTCGCGCCCCAGAGCGGCGCGCCGCGCACGCCCGACATCGGCGGCAAGGCGAGCACCTCCGATCTCGGCAAGGCCATCGCCGAGGCCCTTTGATCGCTGTGAAATAAGGGCGCGCGAAACGCCCCTAAAATCGCGCGCTCCGCTGTTTTGCATGGCCTCGCGTCGTATTGACACCCTGCAGACCAGTGGTTGTAATCCTCCTGGCAGCGCGCTGCCGAGGCGTCAGTCCTGCCAGGCTTCGCGTGTCGCGTCATTCCGCGGCCGACTCGCAGCTGACGAAGCCGACCAACTTAATTTCTTCGACAAGGGGCCCTTGTGAACAAGACCGAACTCATTGAGCACATCGCAAAAAACGCCGACATCTCCAAGGCAGCCGCCACCCGCGCGCTGGAATCCACTATCGGCGCCATTCGTACCACGCTCAAGAAGGGCGGCTCCGTGTCGCTCGTCGGTTTCGGCACTTTCGCAGTGGGCAAGAGGGCTGCACGCACCGGCCGCAATCCGCGCACCGGCGACGCGATTAAAATCAAGGCCGCCAAGATTCCGAAATTCCGTCCGGGCAAGGCGCTGAAAGACGCGCTCAACTAGGACGTACACTCGGAGCATATTTCCGGTGGGGTGCTTAGCTCAGCTGGTAGAGCGGCGCCCTTACAAGGCGTAGGTCGGGGGTTCGAACCCCTCAGCACCCACCACCCGATGCAAAGGCGAACACAGGTTCGCCTTTTTTATTGCCGTGCGACATCCGTCGAAGAGAGTGTTCAAGCATGTTTGATTTCTTCCGCAAGTACAACAAGATCGTCATGTTCGTCTTGTTCTTGCTGATCATTCCCTCGTTCGTCTTTCTCGGGGTCGATCAGTACCGGAGTTCGGGCGCCGACGAGAAGGTGGCAAGCATCGACGGCAACCCCATCACGCGGCCCGAGTGGGACATGCAGCACCGCAACGAGATCGACCGCATCCGCCAGCAGTCGCCCAACGTCGACCCCGCGCTGCTCGAGTCGGATGTGATGCGCTATGCCACGCTCGAGCGCATGGTGCGCGACCGCGTGCTGGCCGCGGCCGCCGCGAAGTCGAACGTGAGCATCTCGGAAGAGCGGCTGACGCGGATCTTCGCGCAGGACATGGGCCTCGCGGCATTCCGCACTCCCGATGGCAAGTTCGACCGCGAGACCTTCCAGCGCGTCACGGGCCGCACGCCCGAGCAGTACGAAGCCTCGATGCGCGCCGAACTCGCCACGCAGCAGGTGCTGCTCGGCGTCTCGGGCACGGCCTTCGTGCCACCCGCCGTGGCGGCCGCCACGATCGGCGCCTTCTTCGATCAGCGCGAGATCCAGGTCGCGCGCTTCGCGCCCGACAGCTTCGCGTCGAAGGTGACGGTCAGCGACGCCGACATCGAGACCTACTACAAGGACCACGCGGCCCAGTTCCAGGCGCCAGAGCAGGCCAGCATCGAATACCTGGTGCTCGACATCGAGGCCGCGAAGAAGAACGTGTCGGTCAACGAGGCCGACCTCAAGACCTACTACGAGCAGAACAAGGAGCGCTTCGGCACGAAGGAAGAGCGCCGTGCGAGCCACATCCTGATCACCGCACCCGCCAGCGCCTCGTCGGACGAGCGTGCCAAGGCGAAGGCCAAGGCCGAACAACTGCTGGCCGAAGTGAAGAAGGCGCCCGCGAGCTTCGCCGATGTGGCGCGCAAGAACTCGCAGGACCCCGGCTCCGCGGAGAAGGGCGGCGACCTCGACTTCGTGACGCGCGGCGCCATGGTCAAGCCGTTCGAGGATGCGATGTTCGCGCTCGAGAAGGGCGCGATCAGCAACGTGGTCGAGACCGAGTTCGGCTACCACATCATCCGTCTCACCGACATCAAGCCCGCCGTGGTGCAGCCCTTCGAGCAGGTCCGCGCCACCATCGAGAACGAAGTGCGCGCGCAGCAGGCCACCCAGGAGTTCGCCAAGGCGGCGGAGGCCTTCACCGACACGGTGTACCAGCAGCCCGACAGCCTGCAGCCGGCGGCCGAGAAGCTGAAGCTCAAGGTCCAGACCGCCAGCAACGTGTCGCGCACCCCCGCGCCTGGTGCCACCGGTGTGCTGGCCAACCGCAACTTCCTCAATGCGTTGTTCGCGCCTGATTCGCTGAGTCGCAAGCAGAACACAGAGGCCATCGAGGTCGGTGCCAACCAGCTCGCGTCGGGCCGCATCACCCAGTATTCGCCGGCGCGTCCGATGCCGCTGGCCGATGTGAAGGACAAGATCCGCGCCCAGCTCGTGAATGAGCGCGCCGCCGTCATGGCCAAGGCCGAGGGCGAAGCCAAGCTCGCGGCCTGGACCGCCAAGGCCGACGATGCGGCCTTCGGCAAGCCGGTCACCGTGTCGCGCACCGATGCGCAGTCGCAGCCCCTCGCAGTGATCGATGCCGCCTTGCGCGCCGATCCGGCCAAGCTGCCCGCGCTCGTGGGCGTGGACCTCGGTGCCCAGGGCTACGCCGTGCTGCGTGTCACCAAGGCGGTTCCGCGCACGCCCCCGGCGCCCGAACAGGTGCAGCAGGAGAACGCGCAGGTGGCGCAGTCGGTGGCTGCGGCGGAAAGCACGGCCTACTACAACATGCTGAAGGAGCGCTTCGAGGCCGAGATCCTGGTGCCGAAGCCGGCCGACACGCTGTCGGCGGCGGGGCGCTGATCCGCCTCGCATCGGGCGCGGTGTCGCGTCGGCGTCGCTGAGCGCGAACGCCGTCGCCGTCGGGACAAGCGCGCCATGCGCTTGTGGCCAGAATTCCGTGCATGGGAAACCTCTATCTCGTGCGCCACGGCCAAGCCAGCTTTGGCGCCGCCGACTACGACAACCTGAGTGAGCTCGGGCACCGGCAGTCGGTGCGCCTCGGTGAATACTGGCGTGAGCGCGGCATGCACTTCGATGCCGTGATCACCGGCACGCTGAAGCGCCATCGCCAGACCTGGGAAGGCATTGCCAAGGGGCTCGGGCTCGAGCGCGACGACGTGCTGCCCTGGCCCGGCCTCAACGAGTACGACAGCGAGGCGGTCATCGCGACGATCCATGAGGGCAAGCTCGAGAAGCCCGACACGCCCGAGATGTACCGGCATCATTTCCGCTTGCTGCGCAACGGCCTCGGCGCCTGGATGCAGGGCAGGACACAGCCGGTGGGCATGCCGAGCTACATCGATTTTCTCGCGGGCGTGACGACCGCGCTCGATCATGTGCGCGACCGCCACCATGGTGCGCGCGTGCTGGTGGTGTCGAGCGGCGGCCCGATCAGCACGGCCGTCGGCCACGTGCTGGGCACCTCGCCCGAAGTGACGATCGAATTGAACCTGCGCATCCGCAACACCGCCGTCACCGAATTCGCCTTCACGCCGAAGCGACACATGCTGGTGACTTACAACACGCTGCCGCACCTCGATGCGCCGGCCTACGAAAACTGGGTGACCTACGCCTGAGGACGGGCGGGCGCTTCAGGCCTGCCAGACGCCGTAGCCGCTGCGGCGCAGCGCAATGCCGAGCTCGACCTCCATCGACCGCGCCTCGTCATAGCTCATCGGGTTGTAGCGTTCGTACAGCGCGGGCAGCAGACGCAGGCCGAACGCCTGCACGAAGCCGTTGGCCTGGATGCCGGCCTTGTGCTTGTCGAAGCGGATGTCGGGGTCGAGGCCGGTCATGCCCACATAGACGAAGGGCTTGCCGAGCTGGTAGTCGGGGTTGGCCCGCCTGAAGCGGGCGTTGTTCCATACGCGGTCGTCGAGCTCGACCACGTAGACGTGATGCCTGGCCCTCGGCTTGCGCGGCATCTGTGGCGGGCGGGGAGCGCGTTCAGCGCTTGCGCTTCACCAGCCCGTAGAGCAGCAGCAACACGATCGCGCCGAGCACCGATGCGATGAAGCCTGCGCCCTGGCCGGCGGTGTACCAGCCCATCGACTGCCCGACGTAGGTCACGATCAGCGAGCCTGCCACGCCGATCAGCGTGGTCACGATGAAGCCGGCGGAATCGTCGCCCGGCTTGACGGCCCGTGCCACCAGACCCACGATGAACCCGATCAGGATGGTCCAGACGATGCTCATGAAGAAACTCCTTTTGGCGGTGGAATGAGGGCAGATAGCGGCCTGCACCGCGGCGATGCGAGCCGGCGCCCATGATAGCGGAGCCATCGAGCCGCGCTTGCTGCGGCGTCCTACAGCCCGGGGCAGCGCGCGGGGCTATACCGTAGGCATGCTCGAAAAACTCCCCGAAGCCATCGGCCACGCGCTGCACGGCATGCGTGCCGGCATGGACAAGATCGTCTTCAACACGCTCGGCATGCGGCAGGGCATGGCGTCGATCGCGCTCGGGAGCGTCGCATTCGTCGACCATGGCCCGATCCCCGCGCGCTATACCGCGGACGGCGAGGGCTTTTCGCCCCCGTTGCAGTGGACCGGCATTCCCCCGGGCGCGCTGTCGCTCGTCCTGGTGGTCGAAGATGCCGATTCGCCGACGCCCAATCCGCTCGTGCACGCGATCGTCGTGGGCCTGCCGCCCGGCGACGGAAAGCTCGATGAAGCGGCCATCCCGAGCCGCGAGAGCGAGGGCGAAGCGGGGCTGCATGTGGGGCGCAACTCCGGGCTGCAAGCCGCCTGGATGCCGCCCGATCCGCCCCCGGGCCATGGCGCGCACCGCTACGCGTTCCAATTGTTTGCGCTCGACAGCGTGCCCGAATTCTCCGGCACGCCGGGGCGCGACGAGATCTTCGACGCGCTGCAGGCGCATGCGCTGGCCAGTGGCCTGCTGATCGGCACCTGCGAGCGCCCGGACGGCACCGCCAAGATCCCGAAGGCCGCGCAGGCCGGTCCTCTCGCAGCAGGCTGAGCAGGAATGCACCGGGTTTATCGTCCGCCGCGGAGAAAGGCGGGATTTTTCACGCTATACTTGCGGGCTCTCCGGTGGCTGTAGCTCAGTTGGTAGAGTCCCAGATTGTGATTCTGGTCGTCGTGGGTTCGAGTCCCATCAGCCACCCCAAAACACCGTCCTGACTGCTATTGCGCAATAGCGTCCACGAACCACGACGCCGGGCCCGCCCCGGCGTTGTCATTTGAGGCCCCGATCGGGCCCACCGCAGCTTCCTCCATTGCATCAATAAAAGCACCATTTTGGTGCATCCGTTTTGTGCGATGCCGCATTTCGCGTCCCATCGCGGTTTTTTCGAACGTCGCCCCGCTTGTGCTAATTGTGAATTGAATTAAAATCCGCTCGTTTCCAATTTTCAGGAGTCCTGAATGGCTTCGACCCTTGCCGATATCAATTCTCAGATCAAGAAGTACGACGAGCAGATTGCGCAATTGCGCAAGCAGGCCGAAGACCTCCGCAACCAGGAACGCGCCGGCGTGATTGAAGACGTGCGCAGGAAGATCGCCGAATACGGTTTGACCGCTGCGGACCTGAAACTCAGCGCACGCGGCGGTTCGGCCAAGCGCAGCGCGGGCGTGCCTGCGCCCAAGGCCGCGGCCAAATACCGCGGTCCGACGGGCGAAACCTGGTCGGGTGGCCGTGGCCGCAAGCCGCGCTGGGTGACCGAGGCATTGGCCGCCGGCAAGTCGCTGTCCGAGTTCGAGATCAAGTAAGCCTCTCGACGTGGCCGTCGGCCATTAAAAAAGCCCGCGCAAGCGGGCTTTTTTAATGGCGAGGCACTGGCGCTGCGCAGCGCCGCGCGCTCAGTTCACCATCACGAGTTTCCCCTTGACGCCGCGCGAGCCCATGTGGGCATAGGCGGCTTTCAAATCCGCCATCGGCATCGTGCTGTCGATGACGGGCTTGATCTTGCCCTGGCCGTACCACTGCGCCAATTCGGCCATCATTTGTGCATTGGCCTTGGGCTCGCGCCGAGCGAAATCGCCCCAGAACACGCCGACGATGGAAGCACCTTTCAGCAGTGTCAGATTCAATGGCAGCGAGGGAATCGGTCCTGCGGCGAAGCCGACCACCAAATAGCGTCCGCGCCAGCCGATCGAGCGAAATGCAGGCTCGGCGAAATCGCCGCCGACCGGGTCGTAGATGACGTCGGGCCCCTTGCCGTCGGTCACGGCCTTGATGGCATCGCGAAAACCGCCCGGCAATGCGTGCGTGGTGTAGTTGATCGTCGCGTCGGCGCCGATGGAGCGGCAGAGATCGCATTTCTCGTCGGTGGAGGCCGCGGCGATCACGCGCGCGCCCGCGGCCTTCGCGATCTGTATGGCCGCAGTGCCCACGCCGCCGGCAGCGCCGAGCACGAGCACGGTTTCACCGGCCTTGAGCTGTGCGCGGTCCATCAAAGCGTGCCACGAGGTCGCGTAGATCATGATGAAGGCCGCCGCATCGACATGGCCGAAGCCTTCGGGCAGCGGCATGCAGAGCGCAGCCGGCGCCAGCGTGTGGGTCGCGAAACCGCCGGTGCCCGAAAGGCAGGCCACGTTCTGCCCGATCTTCAGGTGCGTGACGCCTTCGCCCACGGCCTGGATCACGCCGGCATATTCGGAGCCGGGCACGAAGGGCAGCGGCGGCTTGATCTGGTATTTGTTCTGGACGATCAGCAGGTCGGGGAAATTGAGGCTGGCCGCCTTGATCTCGATCAGCACCTGGCCCGGTCCAGGCGTCGGCGTCGGCAGTTCTTTCCAGGCCAGCGCGTCGACGCCGGTGGGGTTTTCGCAAAGCCATGCGTGCATGCTCGGGGTCTCCTTCTATGAATCAGTCGGTCGTGTGTCGCAAATGATGCGCGACGATGATAGGTGGCGCGGCAGGACACCCTTGTCCCTGCTGCGACGCACCCGCCGCCTACAATCCAGGCACCGAAAAGCACCATGAAGATACTCATTTCCAACGACGATGGTTTTCAGGCCCCGGGCATCGTCGCATTGCACGATGCGCTCAAGGACATCGCCGAGGTCGAGGTGGTGGCCCCCGAGCACAACAACAGCGCCAAGTCGAACGCGCTGACGCTTGCCGCGCCCCTCTACGTGCACAAGGCGCACAACGGATTCCGCTACGTGACCGGCACGCCGGCCGACTGCGTGCACATCGCGCTCAAGGGCCTGCTCGGCTACCGGCCTGATCTCGTCGTGTCCGGCATCAACAATGGCGCCAACATGGGCGACGACACGATCTATTCGGGCACCGTCGGCGCCGCGATGGAGGCCTACCTGTTCGGCATTCCCGCCATTGCCTTCTCGCAGATCGAGAAGGGCTGGGCGCACGTCGATGCGGCCGCGCAGGTGGCGCGCCGCCTGGTGCAGCGGATCGAGCGCGAACGCATGGTGAAGCAGGGCGCGTTCCTGCTCAACGTGAACGTGCCGAACCGTCCGCTCGACGAACTCAAGCCGATCAAGGTCTGCCGCCTCGGGCGGCGCCATGCGGCGGAAAAAGTCATCACGCAAGAAAGCCCGCGCGGCGAGACCATGTACTGGATCGCAGGTGCCGGCGGCGCCAAGGACAGCGGCGAAGGCACGGACTTCCATGCCACGGCCGAGGGGCACGTCGCACTCACGCCGCTGCAGATCGACCTGACCGATCACGCCAACCTGGGACAGTGGCGCGACACGGTGGCCCGCCTGGGCAATTGAGCATGGCCACGCAACGGCCTGGATTCCCGGTTCGCCTGACCCCCACCGCATCGGCCGCCACGCGCGGGCGCATGCCGGCCGTGCCTGCCAGGCCGCTGGTGCCGAGCACGCCCTCGATGGCCTCCGACGCCGTGCGTGCGCGCATGGTGCAGAAGCTCGCCGCCCAGGGCATCGCCGATGCGCGCGTGCTGCGCGCGCTCGGTGCGGTCGATCGCCACCGCTTCGTCGACAGCGCGCTGGTCAACCAGGCCTACGAAGACACGAGCCTGCCGATCGGACTGGGGCAGACGATCTCGAAGCCGAGCGTGGTGGCGCGCATGATCGAGCTTCTGCTCGGTGCTCCGGCGCTGGTCGGCAAGCCGCAGGACAAGCTCGGCCGCGTGCTCGAGATCGGCACCGGCTGCGGCTACCAGGCCGCCGTGCTGAACCACGTGGCCACCGAGGTGTACAGCATCGAGCGGCTGCGCGGGCTGCACGAGCGCGCGCGCGCGAACCTGCGGCACTTCCGGCTCGCGACGGTGCACCTGATCCTCGGCGACGGCATGGTCGGCTACCCCAAGGGCGCGCCCTATGCAGGCATCATCGCCGCCGCGGGCGGCGAGGCCGTGCCGCAGGCCTGGGTCGACCAGCTGGCGGTCGGCGGCCGCATCGTCGCACCCACGCAGTCGGCGAGCGGCGGACAGGCACTCGTCGTCATCGACAAGACCGCCCGCGGGCTCGAGCGCCGCATTCTTGAGGCGGTTCACTTTGTCCCCCTAAAATCGGGCATCGCTTGAAGGAACAACAAATGCAGGGTTTTGGCAATCGGAGTTGGTGCGCTGGTGTCACGTTGGCCGTTGTGCTCGTGATCGCAGGATGCGCCGCGCCGCGCGGACCGGCACCGGTCGAAGATCGAGGCACGATGTCGCGCGGTCCCGCTGCGGCACCCGGAGGCCCGCTCTTCACCACCGATCCCTCGGGCAAGCCGCTGCCGGGCATCGAGAACTACGGCAAGCCGGGCTACTACGCCGTGCGGCCGGGCGACACGATCCGCCGCATCGCCAACGAGACCGGCCAGACCTGGCAGAACATCGCGCGCTGGAACAACCTCGACAACCCCGACCTGATCGAAGTCGGCCAGGTGCTGCGCGTGGTTCCGCCGGTGGGACCGACCAGCACCATGGCGGCAGCGCCGAGCGACGGCGTCGTGACCAAGCCCGTGCTGCCGCCGTCGGCCCTCGCGCCCGCGGCCCCCGCGAGCGCCCCGGTCGGCAAGCCGCCGGTGACCGCATCGCCCTCGACGCCATCGGCCAGTTCCGGCGACGAGGACATCGCCTGGATCTGGCCGGCCCACGGCACGCTGATCGCCGGGTTCGACGACGCGAAGAACAAGGGCTTCGACATCGGCGGCAAGGCCGGCGATGCGGTGCTTGCCGCGGCGGATGGCCGCGTGGTCTACGCCGGCGCGGGCCTGCGCGGCTACGGAAATCTGATCATCCTCAAGCACAACAACACCTACCTCACGGCGTATGCGCACAACCAGACGCTGCTCGTGAAGGAAGACCAGTCGGTGCAGAAGGGCCAGAAGATCGCCGAGATGGGCAACAGCGACGCCGACCGCGTGAAGCTGCACTTCGAAATCCGGCGGCAGGGCAAGCCCGTCGATCCGGCGCGCTACCTGCCGCAAAGATAGCGGCCGACGCGGCAGCGCGCTTCTCTGCGCGCCTTGCCGAAGGCCGCCCCGGCGGCTGAGACAATCGGGGGATGACGGAATCCACCGAAGAAAAGAAAGTCCCCACCAACCCCCCCGCGACCGCCGCCGGCGAATGGCTCGCGGTCGAATCGCTCGACCTCGATGCGCAGGGCGTGGCGCACAACGCAGAAGGCATGGTCGTCTTCATCGAAGGCGCGCTGCCGTTCGAGGAGGTGCAGTTCAACGTGCACCGGCGCAAGAACAACTGGGAGCAGGGCACGGTCACGGCCATCCGGCGCGAGTCGTCCCAGCGCGTGCGTCCCGGCTGTCCGCACTTCGGGCTGCACACCGGCGCATGCGGCGGCTGCAAGATGCAGCACCTGGATGCGGCCGCGCAGGTCGCGGTCAAGCAGCGCGCCCTCGAGGACAACCTGTGGCACCTCGGCAAGGTCCGGCCCGAGAACGTGCTGCGGCCCATGGAAGGCCCCGCATGGCACTACCGCTACCGCGCGCGGCTGTCGGTACGCCATGTGGTCAAGAAGGGCACCGTGCTCATCGGCTTCCACGAGCGCAAGAGCCGCTACCTGGCCGACATGCAGGTGTGCCCGGTGCTGCCGAAGACCGTCAGCGCGATGCTGATGCCGTTGCGCGCGCTGATCGCCTCGCTCGATGCGCGCGACACCTGTCCCCAGATCGAGCTCGCCTGCGGCGATGCGCCAGGCAGCACGGCGCTCGGCACCATCGCGCTCGTGCTTCGCCACCTCGAGCCGCTGTCCAGGGGCGATATCGACCGCCTGAAGGCCTTTGCCGCCAAGCACGCAGGCGTGCAGTGGTGGTTGCAGTCCAAGGGCCCCGACACGGTGAAGCTGCTCGAGGAGAGCGAGGGCATGCCGCTGTCGTACGAGCTGCCTGAGTTCGGCGTCACGATGCCTTTCAAGCCGACCGACTTCACGCAGGTCAATCCGCACATCAACCGCGCGCTGGTCGGCAGGGCGCTCCGGCTTCTCGACGTGCAGCCCGACGAGCGCGTGATCGACTGGTTCTGCGGGCTCGGCAACTTCACGCTGCCGCTGGCCAGCCGCGCACGCGAGGTGCTGGGCATCGAAGGCAGCGACACGCTGGTGGCCCGCGCAGGCGCCAATTTCAGCCGGAACCAGCCGGCCACCGCTGCGAGGCGGGCGCTGTCGCCGACCCGTTTCGTTGCACGCAATCTCTTCGAGATGACGCCGGCGATGCTGGTGGCCGACGGCCGTGCCGACAAGTGGCTGGTCGATCCGCCGCGCGAGGGCGCTTTCGCGCTGGCCAAGGCCATGGCCGACCTGCACCAGCAGCCCGAGCTGCGCACCGACGGCTGGATGCCGCCCAAGCGCATCGTCTATGTGAGCTGCAATCCGTCCACACTGGCGCGCGATGCCGGGCTGCTCGTGCACCAGGCGGGCTATCGCTGCAGCTTTGCGGGGGTGGTGAACATGTTCCCGCACACCGCCCACGTCGAGTCGATCGCGGTGTTCGACCTGGCATGAAAAAAGGGCCCTTGCGGGCCCTTTGCGTTGGAGGCGGCGCACTGGCCGTGCGCCGGCTTCCGGTCTCTTCTTCAGTCGCGCTCGCCGCCAGCGATGCCCAGCAGCGCCAGCAGGCTCTGGAACACGTTGAACAGGTCGAGGTAGAGCGCGAGCGTGGCGCTGATGTAGTTGGTCTCGCCGCCGTCCATGATCTGCTTCAGGTCATAGAGCATGAAGGCCGAGAAGATGCCGATGGCGGCCACCGAGATCGCCATCATGCCGGCCGACGAACCGACGAACACGTTGATGACCGAGCCCACCAGCAGCACCATCGCGCCGACGAAGAGCCACTTGCCCATGCCCGAGAGGTCGCGCTTGATCACCGTGGCCAGCGACGCCATCACGAAGAACACGCCGGCCGTGCCGCCGAATGCGGTCATGACGAGTTCGGGGCCGTTCTTGAAGCCCAGCACGATCGCGATCAGGCGCGACAGCATCAGGCCCATGAAGAAGGTGAAGGCCAGCAGCACCGGCACGCCGGCCGCGGAGTTCTTGGTCTTCTCGATGGCGAACATGAAGCCGAAGGCGCCGCCGAGGAAGACGATCAGGCCGAGCCCGCCCGTGAGCGAGCGCGTGAGGCCCGTGCTCACCCCGATCCAGGCGCCCAGCACCGTGGGCAGCAGGCTCAGTGCGAGCAGCCAGTAGGTGTTGCGCAGGACGCGTTGGCGTTCAGCCTGCGGCAGCACCTGGCCGTAGCCGGTGGAATTGTCGAGGGTCGTCACGCGGTCGTTCATGGCCGTAGCTCCTTTGGGTTACTGCAAGCACGCAGTTGGGCGCATTCTAGGTGGCTGCAAGAGGGGGTTCAAAAAAAGACCGTACGGCCGATGGTCCTAAGGCCGTGGCCTGCGCAGCGGGTATTGGCCGTTATGCTTTGGGGTTTTACGCAACCCGACCTCATCATGAAGACCAAGTCCTTCCTCGAACTCGCAGACGTCAAGGCCATCGCGGCCGCCGCCGAAGCCGAAGCGCTCAAGAACAACTGGGCCGTCACCATCGCCATTTCGGACGACGCGGGCAACCTGCTCTGGCTGCAGCGTCTCGACGGCGCGGCGGCGCTCTCGTCGCACATCGCACCGGCCAAGGCCCACACGGCCGCCATGGGACGCCGCGAAAGCAAGGTCTACGAAGACATCATCAACGGCGGCCGCCATGCCTTCCTCACCGCACCCGCGGTGCAGGGCCTGCTCGAAGGCGGCGTGCCGATCGTGAAGGACGGCGAGGTGATCGGCGCCGTCGGCGTGAGCGGCGTGAAGTCGAACGAGGATGCGCAGATCGCCAAGGCCGGCATCGCGGCACTCGGCCTCTGAGAACCTCGCGGGCCAAGCAAAACGCCGACCCTTGGGTCGGCGTTTTTGTTTGAACCATCAGCGTGGAAAAAAAGCTTGGCTAGTCGGCGAACCGTTGGCTAGCAAAAAACGACCCTTCGGAGATGGAATCTCCTCGAGTCGCCCCACGATGAAACTTGCGCGAGGGGCGGGCTGAACCTGCTTATTTGGTCAGGATCAGCTTGCCGAGTTTGGTGGCCTGGAGCCGATAAAGGGAGCCGTTGTGCATGATGCCGACGGTCTTGCCGCCCTTGAGAAGCTCTGCACTTTCGACCGTGGGTGCAGGACGCGCCGCCTGGACGGACGCATGGCCGCCGCCCGATTGATCGAGAGACGGGTGGCTCAGGACGGAGAAGGCGTTCGGTTTGGCTTGCATCTGAAATCCCCTTATCGAAGCGATGAGTGAATGATAATGATTCGCATTGATAAGTCAATCGCCGCGATCAATTTTTTTTCTCATCGCCCGTGAACTAGTTCGCGTCAGGCTCCGTTATGAAGCCGATCTTGCGCACGCCGGCTTCGCGCGCCTGCGACATGGCCTTGGCAACGCGCTCGTAGCGCACTTCCTTGTCGCCGCGGATGTGGAGTTCGGGCTGCGGCTCCTTCACCGCTTCGGCGGCAAGGCGCCCGGCCAGTTCGGCGTCGTCGATCTTCTGCTCGTTCCAGTAGTAGGCGCCGTCGGCCGCGATGCTGAACAGGATGTTCTCCGGCTTGGCCTGCTCCGGCTCGCTGGTGGCGCGGGGCAGGTCGATGTTGACCGCGTGCTTCATCACCGGCACGGTGATGATGAAGATGATCAGCAGCACCAGCATGACGTCGACCAGCGGCGTCATGTTGATCTCGTTCATCACCTCGTCGGGTTCGTCCTGGGTTCCGAAGGCCATGGTGCTCAGCCCTTCTTCAGCGGAAGCACGACAGCCTCGCTGCCACTCTGCACACGGGCACCGGTCACGAAGTAGGCGTGCAGGTCATGGGCGAAGCTGTTGAGCTTGGTCAGCACGAACTTGTTGCCGCGTACCAGCGCGTTGTAGCCCAACACGGCGGGGATCGCCACCGCCAGGCCCAGTGCCGTCATGATCAGCGCCTCGCCGATCGGGCCCGCCACCTTGTCGATGGTCGCCTGGCCGGCCGAGCCGATGCTCATGAGCGCGTGATAGATGCCCCATACCGTGCCGAAAAGGCCGATGAACGGTGCCGTCGAGCCGACCGACGCCAGGATCGCGAGGCCGGTCTGCAGGCGCGCCGTGAAAGCGTCGATGCCATTGCGCAGCGAGCGCGTGATCCAGTCGCTCACGTCGAGCGCGTCGTGCAGGTGGGCCTTGGTGTTGCGGTGGTGCGCAGCCGCCTCGCGGCCTTCGAGCGCCAGCGCGCGGAACGGGTTGCTGTCGTCGCCGCCGAGCTTGTTGAGCGCGGTCGCGAAATCCTCGCTGTGCCAGAAGTCTTGCGAATGCTTGGCAAGGCGCTTGTACCTGATGACGTCGAGGGCCTTGATGATGATCACGATCCATGACGCGAGCGACATGCCGATCAGCAGCACGGCGACGGCCTTGGTGACGAAATCGCCCTGGTTCCAGACGTTCATCAAGCCGAATTGGGAATCCATACGAAGTTGCTCCAGAGAAAGATTAGTTCAATTTGAATGAGAAGGGCGCCCGCAGCACGTAGGTGGTCTGTGCGTTGCCGCCCGTCTGCCGGAACGGCGTGACCTGCGCAGTGCGTGCCGCAGCGAGCGCTGCCTCGTCGAGCCGCTCGAAGCCGCTCGACTTGAAGAGTTCGACGCGCTTGGCGAAGCCTTCGCTGTCGAAGTAGATGGAGACGACGGTGGTGCCCGATTCGCCCAGCCGCCGGCTCATGCTCGGGAAGACCAGCTTGGGCTCTCGCACGTAGCGCGTCTGGCCCTGGGTGATCTCGATGGTCTGGGGCGCCGGCGGTGCGGGCGGCGGCGCCGGTGGCGCCGGAGGGGCGGGCGGCGGTGGCGTCTGCGCCACCGGCGCGGGCGGCGGTGGCTCGGGCACGC
>CAMLCW010000054.1 GCA_946478645.1 uncultured Variovorax sp. | reverse complement strand
CTGGCGCACGCGGCCCTGCATCGGATAGCCCGCGAACGGCGTGTGCTTGCCCTGGCTGCGGAGCGCTTCGGGCTGCACCTGCCATTCGAGCGCCGGGTCGACGATGCAGAGGTCGGCCACGCCGCCGACCGACAGCCGGCCGATGCCGCTGGCCGCGCCGGCGGCGGCGAGCAGCTGCGCGGGGGCAGCGGTGATCGCCTCGAAGGCGCGCGCCAGGCCTGCGCCGCTGCGCTCGGCCCACTGCAGCGCGAGCGGCAGCAGCAGTTCGAGGCCGGTGGCGCCAGGTTCGGCTTCGGCAAAGGGCAGCGTCTTGGCGTCGGCCTCGACGGGCGTGTGGTCGGACACCAGCGCGTCGATGGTGCCGTCGGCCAGCGCGGCCGAGAGCGCGTCGCGGTCGCCCTGCTGGCGCAGCGGCGGGTTGAGGCGCGCGCGGCTGTCGAAGAAGCCGATGTCGGTGTCGGCGAGGTGCAGCGAATTGATGCTGACGTCGCAGCTGAGCGGCAGCCCGCGCGCCTTGGCCTCGCGCACCAGCGCCACGCCGGCGGCGCTGGAGATGCGGCACAGGTGCACGCGCGCGCCGGTGCTCTTCATGAGCTCGACGATGGTGAAGATGGCGATGGTCTCGGCCGACACCGGCACGCCCGAGAGGCCGAGCCGCGTGGCAAGCGGGCCGCTGGCGGCCACGCCCTTGCCAAGGTCGCGGTCCTGCGGGCGCAGCCACACGGTGTAGCCGAAGGTGCTCGCGTAGAGCAGCGCGCGCTGCAGCACCTGGGTGTCGGTCAGCGGCACGTCGGCCTGGCTGAAGCCGATGCAGCCGGCCTCGGTGAGCTCGGCCATTTCGGTGAGCACGCCGCCCGCGAGGCTGCGCGTGAGCGCGCCGAGCGGAAACAGGCGCGCGCCCTGCAGCTTTTCGGCGCGGAACTTGAGCATCTCGACCAGGCCCGGCTCGTCGAGCACGGGGTCGGTGTCGGGCGGGCAGACGAGGCTGGTCACGCCGCCCGCGACGGCTGCGGCCATCTCGCTCTCGAGCATGCCTTCGTGCTCGTAGCCGGGCTCGCGCAGGCGCGCGGCAAGGTCGACGAGGCCCGGCGCCACGATGCAGCCGGCCGCATCGATGGTGCGCTCGGCCTTGAAGCCCGCGGGCGTGCTGCCGATGCCGGCGATGCGCCCGTCGGCGATGGCGATGTCGGCCGTCGTGTCGGTGCCCGATGCGGGGTCGATGACGCGGCCGTTGGTGATCAGTGTGTTCATGCTTCGTTACCTGCCACGATGCTCATCACGGCCATGCGCACCGCGATGCCGAAAGTGACCTGCGGCAGGATCACGCTCTGCTTGCCGTCGACCACGGCCGAGTCGATCTCGACGCCGCGGTTGATCGGCCCCGGATGCATCACGATGGCGTCTGGCTTGGCGAGCTGCAGCTTCTCTTGTGTGAGGCCGAAGGTCTTGAAGAACTCCTGCGACGACGGCAGCAGCGCGCCGCTCATGCGCTCGTTCTGCAGCCGCAGCATGATGATGACGTCGCAGCCGCGGATGCCTTCTTCGAGCGTGTGGCACACGCGCACGCCCATGCCGGCCATGTCGCCGGGCACCAGGGTCTTGGGGCCGACCACGCGCACCTCGGCGCAACCCAGCGTGGTGAGCGCATGGATGTCGGAGCGCGCCACGCGCGAATGCAGCACGTCGCCGACGATCGCGACCGTGAGGTTCGAGAAGTCCTTCTTGTAGTGGCGGATCGTGTACATGTCGAGCAGCCCCTGCGTGGGGTGCGCATGGCGGCCGTCGCCGGCGTTCACCACGTGCACGTGCGGCGCCACGTGCTGCGCGATCAGGTAGGGCGCGCCCGACTCGCTGTGGCGCACCACGAACAGGTCGGCGGCCATGGCGCTGAGGTTGGCGATGGTGTCGAGCAGCGATTCGCCCTTGGTGGCCGAGGAGCGCGCAATGTCGAGGTTGATGACGTCGGCCGACAGGCGCTTGGCCGCGATCTCGAAGGTGGTGCGCGTGCGCGTGGAGTTTTCGAAGAACAGGTTGAACACGCTCTTGCCGCGCAGCAGCGGCACCTTCTTCACCTCGCGGTCGCTCACGCTGGTGAAGTTGGCGGCCGTGTCGAGGATGTGCGTGACGATGTCCTTCGGCAGGCCCTCGATCGAGAGCAGGTGGATGAGCTCGCCGTTCTTGTTGAGCTGGGGGTTTCGCTTGTAGAGCATGGGATCTTCCGCCTATTTGCTTTCCTCGACCTTGAGGCTGAAGGCGCCGTCGTCGGCGCGTGCGAGGGCCAGCAGCTGCGTATCGGGCAGCGTGAGCGCGGCGGCCGCGAAATCGGCGGCCACGGGCAGTTCGCGGCCGCCGCGGTCGACCAGCACGGCGAGCCGCACACAGGCGGGGCGGCCGAAGTCGAACAGCTCGTTGAGCACCGCGCGGATCGTGCGGCCGGTGTAGAGCACGTCGTCGAGGAGCAGCACGTCGGCGCCATTGACGTCGAACGGCAGCACGGTCTGCGCGCTGGCCGAGAGGCCGCGGCGCGCGAAGTCGTCGCGGTGCATGGCCGATGAGATGACGCCGGGCGCGCCGGCCAGGCCCAGGTCCTGCTGCAGCCGCTCGACGAGCCAGGCGCCGCCCGAGGTGATGCCGACCAGTTGGGTGTCGGCGCGCATCAGCGCCTTGACGCCGGCGAGCAGCTGGGTATAGAGCGCTTCGGCGTCGGGAATGGCGGGATTGGAACTCACGGAAGACTCCTCAGGAATTGCTCCAGGATGATGCACGCCGAAGCGGCATCGGCGTCGCGCGCGCCCGAGGCCAGCGCCTCGGTGGTGCTGTAGCGCTCGTCGACCTCGTACACCTGCAGGTTGAACCGGCCGCGCAACTGCCGGGCGAACTTCTGCGCGCGGCGGGTGTTCTCGTGCGGGGCGCCGTCGGGGTGCCAGGGCACGCCGACCACCAGCGCGTCGGGTTGCCATTCGCGGATGCGGGCCTCGACTTGCGCGAAGCGGGCACCGGCGCCCTCGGCCTTGATGGTGGCCTGCGGCGTGGCAGTGCCGAGCAGGCGGTTGCCGCTCGCCACGCCCGTGCGCTTGGCGCCGAAATCAAAGGCGAGAAAACTTTGGAAGTGGGCGGGAACGGAAACGGGCGCGTCGGGCATGGCGGCAGCCATCACGCGTGCCCCGCTTCGGGCGACAGCTTCCAGGCCTCGAGGCCGAGCAGCATCAGCGCCTTGTCGTAGCGCTGCTCGATGGGCGTGTCGAAGATCACGGCCGGATCGGCGCTCACGGTGAGCCAGCTGTTCTCGGCCAGCTCCGATTCGAGCTGGCCCTCGCCCCAGGCCGCATAGCCGAGCGAGACCAGCACCTTGCGCGGGCCGGCGCCGGTGGCCAGGGCCTCGAGCACGTCTTTCGAGGTGGTCATCTCGAGCCCGCCGGGAATGGTCATGGTCGAGGCGTAGACCGATTCGTCGGGCTTGTCGTCCTGGGCGAACACCGGCTCGTGCAGCACGAAGCCGCGCTCGGTCTGGACCGGTCCGCCCTGGAACACGGGCGCGTCGCCGATCTCGGGGCGTGCGAGGTGGAGCTCGATCTTCTCGAACAGCACCTTGAGGTTGATGTCGCTGGGCTTGTTGATCACGAGCCCGAGGGCGCCGCGCTCGCTGTGCTCGCAGAGGTAGACGACGCTGCGGTTGAAAGTTTTATCTTCCATCCCCGGCATCGCGATCAGAAAGTGATGCGTGAGGTTCATCGGGGCAGAATCGGCGGCCATATGCCCCCGATTTTACTGGCCGTCGACAAGCCCTTTCCAAAAGGGCTCATGTGGTTTCGCCGCGACCTGCGCGTGGACGACAACGCGGCGCTCTACCACGCGCTGCGCAGCTGCCGGCAGCTGCTGTGTGTCTTCGTGTTCGACCGGCCGATCCTCGACCCGCTGCCGCGTGCCGACCGGCGCGTCGAGTTCATCCGCGAATCGCTCGTGGCGCTCGACGCCGAGCTGCAGGCCTTCGGCGGCGGGCTGATCGTGCGGCATGGCGTCGCGGCCGACGAGGTGCCGGCGCTGGCCCATGCGATGGACGTGCAGGCGGTCTTCGCCAACCGCGACGACGAGCCCGATGCGCTGGCACGCGACGCCCAGGTGCTCGGCGCGCTGGCCAACGCGGGCGTGAGCTTCCACACCTACAAGGACACCAACGTCTTCGACCGCGACGAGGTGCTGACCAAGGTGGGCCAGCCGTACACCGTGTTCACGCCCTACAAGCGGGCCTGGCTCGCCAAGGTGGACGACTACTTCCTCAAGCCCTACCCGGTGCGTGCCTACGCCGAGGCACTGGCGCCGCCGCCCGAGGCGTACCGCGCGCCGGTGCCGGCGCTCGAGGAGATCGGCTTCACGAAGACGAACCTGGCCGAGCTCGGCATTCCCGCCGGCAGCGCGGGGGCGGCGGCGCTGTTCGAAGACTTCTTCCAGCGCATCGACCGCTACGACGCGGCGCGCAACTTTCCGGCCGTGCGCGGGCCGAGCTACCTGGGCGTGCACCTGCGCTTCGGCACGGTGTCGATCCGGCAGGTGGCGGGCGTAGCGCACCAGCTCTCGCTGGGCGGCAACCCGGGCGCCTCGACCTGGCTCAGCGAGCTGATCTGGCGCGACTTCTACTTCCAGATCCTGGCGCACTTCCCGCACGTGCATTCGAACGGCGAATCGAAGAGCTTCCGTCCCGCCTACGACAAGATCCAGTGGCACCACGGCAAGCATGCCGACCAGCTGTTCGACGCCTGGTGCCAGGGCCGCACCGGCTATCCGCTGGTCGACGCCGCGATGCTGCAGATCAACCAGAGCGGCTACATGCACAACCGGCTGCGCATGGTGGTGGCGAGCTTCCTGTGCAAGGACCTGGGGCTCGACTGGCGCCGCGGCGAGGCGTACTTTGCGCAGCACCTCAACGACTTCGAGCTCGCGTCCAACAACGGCGGCTGGCAATGGGCCAGTTCGAGCGGCTGCGACGCGCAGCCCTACTTCCGCATCTTCAATCCGGTCACGCAGAGCGAGCGCTTCGACCCCGAAGGCAAGTTCATCCGCCGCTACCTGCCGCAACTGGCCAAGCTCTCCGACGCGGCGATCCATGCGCCGTGGCTGGCCACGCCGGTCGAACTCGAGGCGGCGGGGGTGCGGCTCGGCGAGCACTATCCGAAGCCGATCGTCGACCACGCGCAGGCCCGCGAGCGGACGCTCGAGCGCTATGCGGTGGTGAAGGACAACCTGGCCGACGGCGCCACCGGGAAGCGGCGCGCGGTGCGGGGGGGCTGACTGGCGCCGCTCAGTGCCCGGCCTCCAGGTACGCCGCCTTGACCTCGGCGCTCGCCAGCAATTCCTGCCCCGTGCCGGCCAGCACGACCTGCCCTTGCTGCAGCACGTAGCCACGGTGCGCCGCGCGCAAGGCGTGGTGGGCGTTCTGCTCGACCAGCAGGATGGTCATGCCGTGCTCGCGGTTCAGCTCACGGATGATCTGGAACACCTTGCGGATGTAGATCGGCGCGAGGCCGAGCGACGGCTCGTCGAGCATGAGCAGGCGCGGCCGGCTCATCAACGCACGCGCGATGGCCAGCATCTGCTGCTCGCCACCCGAGAGCGTGCCCGCGCGCTGCGCCACGCGCTCCTCGAGCACGGGAAACATCGCGAACACGCGCGCCAGGTCGTCCCTGGCGCGCGCCGGATCGGCGAAGCAGCCGCCGGTCTGGATGTTCTCGAGCACCGTCATCTTCGGGAAGATGCGGCGGCCCTCGGGCACCAGCGCGATGCCGCGGCGCGACACCTCGTGCGGCAGCAGCCGCGTGATGTCCTGGCCTTCGAACAGCACGCGACCGGCGCTGGCGCGGGGCGCACCGAAGATGGTCATCATCAAGGTGGACTTGCCGGCGCCGTTGGCGCCGATCAGGGTCACCACCTCGCCCTCGCGCACGTGCACGTCGATGCCGCGCAGCGCATGGATGTGGCCGTAGTGCGTGTTCACGCCTTCGAGCGCAAGCATCGGAGCGGTGCTCATGCGGTTTCCTCCCGGCCTTCGCCGACTTCTTCCTCGTCTTCATCCTCGCCCAGGTAGGCGCGGATCACCTGCGGATCGTTCTGGATCTGCGCGGGCGTGCCCTCGGCGATCTTGCGGCCGTAGTTCAGCACCACGATGTGGTCCGACACCTTCATGACCACGCTCATGTCGTGCTCGATCAGCAGCACCGTCACGCCTTGCTCGCGTGCGAGCTGCGCCAGCAGCTGGTTCAATGCCGCCGACTCGCGCGGGTTCAGGCCCGCGGCGGGCTCGTCCAGGCACAGCAGCACCGGATCGACGCAGAGCGCGCGCGCGATCTCGATGCGCCGCTGCACGCCGTACGACATGTCGCCGGCCGGCGTGTCGGCCAGCTCGGCCAGGTCGAGCCGCGCAAGCCACGACAGCGCCCGTTCGAGCGCGGCCCGCTCGGCGCGGCGGTAGGCGGCCGTGCCGAACAGGCCGGCGATCGAAAAGCGCGATGCGGCCTGCAGCACGTTGTGCTGCGCCACCAGCAGGTTCTCGAGCACCGTCATCTTCGGAAACAGGCGGATGTTCTGGAACGTGCGCACCACCTGCGCATCGCGCGCCACCTGATGGCTCGCGAGCTTTTCGAGCTGGATCCTGCCGCGCGTCGGATGGTGCAGCGTCACGGCCCCCTGCGTCGGCTGGTAGAAGCCCGTGATGCAGTTGAACAGCGTGGTCTTGCCCGCGCCGTTCGGTCCGATGATCGAGGTGACCTCGCCGCGCTTGGCGGTGAATGACAGGTCGGCAATGGCCGTGAGGCCGCCGAACTTCATCGTGAGGTCGCTCACCTGGAGCAGTTCGCCGGCGGTCATGCGCGGTCTCCCGTTGCGTCGGCCGTGCTGGCGGTTCTCGCAGCGCCGGTGCTGCCCGGCTTCAGCTTCGAGGCCAGCACCGTCGGCTGGCGCTGCGACAGCAGGCCGCCCGGCTTCCAGACCATGATGAGGATCATCGCCAGGCCGAACACCAGCATGCGGTACTCGGCGAAGTCGCGCCCGATCTCGGGCAGCAGCACCAGCACCAGCGCCGCGAACACCACGCCGATCTGGCTGCCCATGCCGCCCAGCACCACGATCGCGAGGATCATGGCCGACTCGGAGAACACGAACGACTCGGGCGAGATGAAGCCCTGGCGCGCCGCGAAGAACACGCCCGCGAAGCCGCCCAGCATCGCGCCGAGCGCAAAGGCCGACAGCTTCACGTTGGTCACGTTCATGCCCATCGCCTTGCAGGCGAGCTCGTCCTCGCGCATCGCCTCCCAGGCGCGCCCCACCGGCAGCTTGCGCAGCCGCGTGACGAAGGCGTGGGTCAAGAGCGCCAGCGCGAGGATCAGGTAATACAGGAACACCAGCCGATGCTGCGGCGAATACTCGAAGCCGAAGAAGCTCGCGAAGCTCGGGTCGTCGGGCTCGCTGCCGGCCGTGAACGGCAGGCCGAAGAAGCTCGGCCGCGGGATCGAGCTGATGCCGTTGGGGCCGCCCGAGAGCTCGGTCCAGTTCACCAGCACGATGCGAATGATCTCGCCGAAGCCCAGGGTCACGATCGCGAGGTAGTCGCCGCGCAGGCGCAAGGTCGGCCAGCCGAGCAGCAAGCCGAACCCCGCCGCCAGCGCACCGGCCACCGGCAGCGCCTCCCAGAAGCTCCAGCCGAATTGGGTCGACAGGATCGCATAGGCATAGGCGCCCACCGCATAGAAGGCCACGTAGCCCAGGTCGAGCAGGCCGGCCAGGCCGACCACCACGTTCAGGCCCCAGCCGAGCATGATGTAGATCAGCACGGTGGTGGCCACGTCGACCACGTAGCGGTTGTCGAAATACACGATCGGCAGCACCAGCGACGCGCCCAGCAGCGCCCAGCCGGCGAGCCCCAGCCATCGTTCGAGCGGCCAGCCGGCCATGGGGCGTTGGGCGGCGCGCGCGGCGGCGCGTTCCTCGGCGCGCCGCGCAGCGCGGCGGGCGCCGCGGGCGCGCAGCTGCTCGAGCGCCGGCAGCAGCAACAGCCGCCCGACGAACACCGCCAGCACGAAGCCCGCCAGCAGGCCCCAGCGCGTTTGCACCTGCAGCGCGTTGGCGACGTCCACGGTGGTCAGGCCGATCATCGGAATGCCCAGCAGCAGCGCAATGGCCGCCACCTGCAGCGCGTCCTTCAGGCGCACCCGCATCGTCGGGCCGCTCGGGGTGAGGATGGCAGCGGTCATCACACTTTCTCCACGTCGGGGCGTCCCAGCAGGCCGCTGGGACGGAACATCAACACCAGGATCAGGATGCCGAAGGTGGCGACGTCCTTGTACTCGGGCCACAGGTAGACCGACCAGAAGACCTCCACCAGCCCGATGATCAGCCCGCCCAGCATGGCGCCGGGCAGCGAGCCGATGCCGCCCAGCACGGCGGCGGTGAAGGCCTTGATGCCCACCACGAAGCCGATGTAGAAATCGACCACGCCGTAGTGCACTGTGACCAGCACGCCGGCCACGGCGGCCAGCGCGGCGCCCATCATGAAGGTCAGCGAGATGGTGCGGTCCACGTTGATGCCCAGCAGCGCCGCCATGGTGCGGTCCTGCTCGCAGGCGCGCTGCTGGCGGCCGAGCGAGGTGCGCGTGATGAGCCAGGTGAAGCCGATCATCAGCACCACGGTGGAGGCGATGATGAGCAGTTGCGAGTTGGCCACCGACACCGTGCCGTCCGGCAGCGAGAGCAGTTCGGTGGCGCCGGTCACCATCGGCGGGATCGGCTTGACGCGTGCGCCCTGCGTCACCTGCACCATGTTCTGCAGGAAGATCGACATGCCGATGGCCGAGATCAGCGGTGCGAGCCGCGGTGCGCCGCGCAGCGGCCGGTAGGCGGTGCGCTCCACGCTCCAGCCGTACACCGCCGTGAGCGCGATGGAGACCACCAGCACCACCAGCAGCCCGAGCGGCACGGAGGTGACGCCGAGCCCCGCGAGCAGCGTGAAGCCGGTGACCGCGATGAACGCCGACACCATGTAGATGTCGCCGTGCGCGAAATTGATCATGCCGATGATCCCGTAGACCATCGTGTAGCCGATCGCGATCAGCCCGTAGACCGACCCCAGGCCGAGCCCGTTGATCAGCTGCTGCAGTGCATTTGCCATGCCTTTCTCCTCCTTGGTGTGCTGTGTATCGGGCCCGCGCGGCGGCAGCGCCGCGCGGGCCCGCGAGCCATCACTTCACCGTGGCGTACTTGCCGTCTTTCCACTGGTAGACGACGAAGGCCGGCGCCTTGCCGTTGCCCTTGGCGTCGAACGACAGCTTGCCGATCACGGTGTCGAAGCTGCCGTTGTGCATGGCCTTGTTCAGCTCGGCGTACTTGACCGTCTTGGCGGCGTTGGCGGCCTGCTCGAACAGCTGGAACGCCGCGTAGGCGTAGAGCGTGTAGCCCTCGGGCTCGATCTTGGCGTCGCGGAACTTCTTCACCACGGCGGCCGCCGCGGGGTTCTGGCGCGCGTCGGGGCCGAAGGTGAACAGCACCTTGTCGGCGCTCTTGCCCGCCGCCGTCACGAGTTCGGTGTTGGACATCACGTCGCCACCGAAGGCCATGATGTCGAGCTGCGCCTGCTCGGCCTGGCGCAGGATCAGCGCCAGTTCCGTGTGGTAGCCGCCGAACACCAGCACCTGCACGCCGGCCGACTTCATCTTGGAGATGATGCCGGAGTAGTCTTTCTCACCCGCGGTGATCGACTCGCGCAGCACCGGCTTCACGCCCTTGGCCGCCAGGGTCTTGGCGATCTCGTCGGCCAGGCCCTTGCCGTAGGCGCTCTTGTCGTCGAGCACGCCGATCTTCTTGCCCTTCATCTGCGCGGCCAGGTACTCGCCGGCCACCTGGCCCTGCTGGTCGTCGCGCCCGGCGATCTGCACCAGGTTCTTCAGGCCGCGCTCGGTGACCTTGGGGTTGGTCGAGACCGTGGCCATCGGGACGTTCGATTCGGCGTACACGTCCGACGCCGGAATGGTCGACGACGAGCACCAGTGGCCGTGCATGAAGACGATCTTCTTGTTGACCATCTGGTTCGCCACCGCGACGGCCTGCTTCGGGTCGCAGGCATCGTCGCCCACCTCGAGCACCAGCTTCTGGCCCAGCACGCCGCCGCGGGCGTTGATGTCGGCGATCGCCATCTCGGCGCCCTTCTTGATCTGGTCGCCGGCCGAGGCGTACTGCCCCGACATCGGCCCCGCGATGGCCACCACGGTATCGGCCCAGGCGGCGCCCGACATGGCGGCCATGACGGCCACAGCGGCGGTATTCAGCAAAAGCTTCTTCATTCTTTATCTCCTTTTTTACGAACGGGTGGGTCTCACCCAGCTCAGATGTGCTTGCGCACGGGTCGCCTCGGAGGAACGCGCCATCATTGGCTGCGCCCCTCGTCGGCACCGGCCCGCACCGCCGAAGCCCTCGCTTCGCGCCTGCGCGCCTGGTTCACTCAGTCAGTCAGTCAGCCAATGGCCATCAGGCTGGCGTTGCCGCCGGCCGCGGCCGTGTTCACGCTGCTGCTGCGCTCCAGCAGCAGCCGCTCGATCGGATAGTCCTCGCCCGCCCGCAGGTCGCCGCTGGACAGTCCCGCGGATTGCACGATCGGGCCCTCGCGCGCCGCGAGGCGGGCATTCCAGCGCCGCAGCGCGTCGCCGTCGCCCTCGAACAGCAGGGCCGCGATGTCCAGCGCGTCCGCGTCGGCATCGTCCACGCTGCGCACGTGGGCCGCAAGCGACGGCACCGCCTTCTGCAGCCGCGCAAGCCAATCGTCCACCGCCGCATCGGCGACGAACAGCGCCGTGCAGCCCGCCGCCAGCACGGTCGCGAGCTGGGCGGCTGCCCCCTCGGGCGTGGCCGCGACGCACAGCACCGGCCCGCGCGGTGCCAGCGTGTAGACGTTGCGCTCGCCGGTCGGGCCGTCGAGTTCGAGCTGCTGGCCGGGCCGCAGCCCCTTGGCGAGGCGCTCGCAGCGCGCCAGCGCGACGGGCGTGCCCGCCGCGTCGGCGGGCAGCCACTCGACGAAGTCGCGCCAGGGCCCGGCCGCCTCCGCCTCCGCCTCCGCCGCCGTCGCGGCCAGCGCCGGCGCGGGCGGCGCCATGGCCAGCAGGCGCCGCAGGTAGAGCGGGCCGCCCGCCTTCGGTCCGGTGCCCGAGAGCCCTTCGCCGCCGAAAGGCTGCACGCCCACCACCGCGCCCACGGTGTTGCGGTTGACGTAGACGTTGCCCGCGGCGATGCGCGCCGTGGCCCGCGCGATGGTCTCGTCGATGCGGCTGTGCACGCCGAAGGTCAGGCCGTAGCCGGTCGCGTTGACCTGGTCGATCAGCGCGTTGAAATCCTCCCGCGCAAAGCGCAGCACGTGCAGCACCGGACCGAACACCTCGCGCTCGAGCAGGTCGACGCTCGCGATCTCGATCAAGGTGGGCGCCACGAACGTGCCCTGGCGCACGGCCTCCTGCTGTGCCGGTGAGAGGGGCGCGCGGAACACGCTGCAGCCGCGGTCGGCCAGCTGCTGCACGTGCGCCTCGATCCCGGCCTGCGCCTGGGCGTCGATCACCGGGCCGACGTCGGTCTCGAGCCGGTCGGGGTTGCCCAGCGCCAGTTCGGCCATGGCACCGCGCAGCATGTCGAGCAGCCGCGGCGCGGCCTCCTGCTGCACGCACAAGAGGCGCAACGCCGAGCAGCGCTGGCCCGCCGAATCGAAGGCCGACTGCAGCACGTCGGCCACCACCTGCTCGGCGAGCGCTGAGGAGTCGACCACCATGGCGTTCTGTCCGCCGGTTTCCGCGATGAGCGGAATCGCCTGCCCGCGCAGGTCGAGCCGCTCGGCCAGTTGCCGCGCGATCAGCCGCGCCACTTCGGTCGAGCCGGTGAACAGCACGCCGCGCACGCGCGCGTCGGCCACCAGCGCGGCACCGACCTGCTCGCCCGGGCCGGGCAGCAACTGCAGCGCGCCGCCCGGCACGCCGGCCGCATGCAGCAGGCGCACCGCTTCGGCGGCGATGAGCGGCGTCTGTTCGGCCGGCTTGGCCAGCACCGTGTTGCCGGCGGCCAGCGCCGCCGCCACCTGGCCCGTGAAGATCGCCAGCGGAAAGTTCCACGGGCTGATGCAGAGCACCGGCCCCAGCGGGCGGTGCGTGTCGTTGGAAAAGCCCATTTCGATCTGCGCCGCGTAGTAGCGCAGGAAGTCCACCGCCTCGCGCACCTCGGCGATGGCGTTGGGCAGCGACTTGCCGGCCTCGCGCACGGCCAGGCCCATGAGCCGGGGCATGGCTTCCTCGAACAGTGCCGCCGCATGCCGCAGGCAGGCGGCGCGCTCCGAGACCGGCGTGGCCTGCCAGATGGGCGCGCAGGCCTGCGCCGCCGCCAGCGCCGCCTCGACCTCCGCGGGGCCGGCATCCATCGCGTAGCCCACGAGGTCGCGCCGGTCGGCCGGATTCAGCACCGCCACGGCGCGCGCGGGATCGAAGGGCGTCGCGCCCTCCAGCATCGGGCCGGCCTGCCAGGGTTCGCTCGCGCTGGCCAGCAGCCCCGCCGCGAGCGAGGCCAGGCGCTGTTCGTTCGACAGGTCGAGCCCGATCGAATTGGGTCGTGCCGGTGAGGTGCGCGCGGCGGCGTACAGCTGCGCCGGCAGCGGAATCAGCGGATGCGGCTGCCCGACGGGTTCGATCGCCTGCGCCTCGGCCACCGGATCGGCCACCAGTTCGTCGATCGGCACGGCCTCGTCGGCGATGCGGTTCACGAACGAGGTGTTGGCGCCGTTCTCGAGCAGCCGGCGCACCAGGTAGGCGAGCAGCGTCTCGTGCGTGCCGACCGGCGCGTAGATGCGGCAGGGCCGGCCGAGCTTGCCGTCGGCCACCTTGCCGGTGACCTGGCCGTAGAGCGGCTCGCCCATGCCGTGCAGGCACTGGAACTCGTACTGGCCGGGGTAGTAGTTCTCGCCCGCCAGGTGGTAGATCGCGGCCAGCGTCTGCGCGTTGTGGGTGGCGAACTGCGGGTACACCGCATCGGGCGCGGCCAGCAGCTTGCGTGCGCAGGCCAGGTACGACACGTCGGTGTGCACCTTGCGCGTGAACACCGGATAGCCCTCGAGCCCGTCGATCTGGGCGCGCTTGATTTCGCTGTCCCAGTAGGCGCCCTTCACCAGCCGCACCATCAGCCGGTGGCGGCTGCGCCGCGCGAGGTCGATCAGCCAGTCGATCACGTAGGGGCAGCGCTTCTGGTACGCCTGCACGACGAAGCCGATGCCGTTCCAGCCGGCCAGCGCCTCGTCGCGGCACAGCGCCTCGAGCAGGTCCAGCGAGAGCTCGAGCCGGTCGGCCTCTTCGGCGTCGATGTTCAGGCCGATGTCGTAGCCCCGTGCCAGCAGCGCCAGCGCACGCAACCGCGGCAGCAGCTCGGCCATGACGCGCTCCTGCTGGGCGCGCGCATAGCGCGGATGCAGCGCCGAGAGCTTGACGGAGATGCCCGGGCCTTCGTAGATGCCGCGCCGCGCCGCGGCCTTGCCGATGGCATGGATCGCCTGCTCGTACGAGGCGAAATAGCGCTCGGCGTCCTCGGCGGTGGTGGCCGCCTCGCCCAGCATGTCGTACGAATAGCGGAAGCCCTGCGTCTCATGGCGCCGGCTGTTGGCCAGCGCCTCGCCGATGGACTCGCCGGTGACGAACTGCTCGCCCATCATCCGCATCGCCATGTCGACGCCCTTGCGGATCAGCGGCTCGCCGCCCTTGCCGATCAGCCGGCCGAGCGCGCTCGACAGCCCGCGCTCGCTGTTGGTCGACACCAGCCGGCCCGTCAGCAGCAGGCCCCAGGTGGCGGCATTGACGAACACCGACGGCGACTGGCCGACGTGGGCGCGCCAGTCGCCCTTGCTGATCTTGTCGCGGATCAGCGCGTCGCGCGTGGCCCGGTCGGGAATGCGCAAGAGCGCCTCGGCCAGGCACATCAGCGCCACGCCTTCCTGGCTGGACAGCGAGAACTCGTGGATCAGCCCTTCGACGCCGCCGCCCTGCCCCTGGTCGCGCAGCGACTGGACCAGCCGCGCGGCGAGCGCCTGGATGCGGCGCGCCAGATCGGCGTCCGGCACACGCGCCTGCGCGATCAGCAGCGGCAGGCATTCGGGCTCGGGCCGCCGATAGGCCGCCGTCACGGCCGCGCGCAGCACCGTCTGCGGCCCGACGCTGCCGGCGAATTCCAGAAAAGGTTGCACCTTTTCTGTCGATGGCTGAAAAGGTGCAACCGTCTCGTCCGGATCGACCGCCGCCGCGGCCGCGGCCGCGGCCATGGCCTCGGGCGCCGCGGCGTCGGGCAGCCCGCCCTGGGCTTCGACGCGCTCGAGGTAGTGCAGGATGGATTGTTTGATGAGCCAGTGCACGGTGCGATCGGTGCGCTGGGCGGCGTCCTTCAGCCGCTGCCGGAGGGTTTCATCGACCTTGATGCCTAGCGTGGTACTCATGGACAGGAAGTTGACAAGCAGTGGAGTTCGAACCCGAAGGCTGCGAATCTACGCCTGGTTGCACCTTTTATTGCCGGTGAAAACCCGTGGGTTGCAACTTTTCCATGCGAGAGCTGAACTTGCTCATCAATGCGCGATGAAAGCCTGCCCGCCCGCGGCGCCGCGCGGCGCGGACCCGCCCCGCGCTCAACGGCGCGTCAGCACGATCTGCGCGCCCGTGTCGGACTGTCCCTTCAGGGTGCCGGCGTCGACTTTCTGGAAGGTGATGAGGTTGTCGCGGCAGCCAGTGAGCGCCTTGCTGCCCTGCAGGTGCAGCTCGTAGACGCCGCTGTCGATGCGACGCCACTGTGTGGGCGTGGGCACACCGACGCACGGGTCGCTGGTGTTCTGCGCCAGCGTGCGCCAGGTGCCGCCGCTCGCCTGCAGCTGCAGCTGTGCATCGACCTGCCGGCCGCTCTTGAGCGTGATGCTCACTTTCCAGTCGCCTTCCATGCCCTCGACCGGCTGCGCCGCGGCCAGCCCGGCGGTGGCCAGGGCCAGCGCCGCGGCGCCGCCGCCCGCCCACAGCCGGCCCGGCACCCCTGCGCGGCTCACGGTGCACCCCCGATGCCGAGCTGCGGCTTCATCGCTTCCCAGGCCACGCCGTTGAGGCGCCGTGCGGTGCTGATGTTGTAAGCCGCATCGGGCTTGGTGGCACGCACCACATGGACGGCGCCGTTGTACTCGCCGAAGCTGCGCAGCGTCGGCACGGTGCTCGGCGGACGACCGCCGTCGAAGACCAGCGCGCGCGCGCCGCCCTCGGTGCGGATCGCGACCGTGCCGGTCTCTGCGGCCACGCAGCTGTCGTACCCCGTTGTCACCGCGTCGAAGTTGCAGGCGTAGTACTGCACGCTGGTGGGGCCGGTGAAGGCCACGCGCAGCAAGCGCGTCTGCTCGACGTTCAGCAGCCCCAGGCTGGCGGTGCCCGTGCCGGCCGGCAGCACGACGCCTCCGGCCGGAAATGCCGCCATGAACCCTTCGAGGTTGGCGAACCCGGTGCGCTCGGATGCGTTGGCGATGTTGATCGCGTACGGCTGGGTCAGCTCGACGCCGCGTCGGTAGCGCAGCTGCGAGCCGGCCGGGAACGTGGCTTCGGGATCGACGAAGGCCACGGCCGGATCGACGCCGAAGATCGAATTGCCATCGGCGGCCTGCATCTCGGCGACCACTTCGGCCATCTTGCGGCCCGAAATGTCGGTGACCGCCGTGTGGGCGAGGCTGCGCGTACTGCCGGCGCAGTAGTCGCTGCGGCTCGGGGTGCCGAGCGTGGTGGTGAATTCGGCGTTCTCGTCGCAGCGCACCCAGCCGTTCGGGCCCAGTTGCACGGAGGTGTAGAGCGTGTCGCGGCCGGTCGGCGCGCCGTTGGTCAGGCCCTCGCGCGCATCGCTGAGCCTCAGCCTGCCGGTGGCCTGGTCGGGCACCCCGTCGGTGGGATAGGTGCGCGCGATGTAGTGGTCGGGACGCGCAAAGTCGAGCCGTGCGAGCTGGCTCGTGGCCACCGGCGTGTAGGTGGCGGGATCGAGCAGGCGCAATGGCACGCCGCTGTGCAGCGCATCGGCCGTCACCAGCGCCGCGGTGAAGGCGTTGTCCTCGAAGCGGCCCGGATCGGTCACCGGCACGTCCTGGTAGTCATAGAGCTGGGCGGCATCGGGCAGGCCGAGCTGCAGCACCGCGAGCGCCTCGGCCCGCTCGCGCGACAGGCCGGCCGCCACGCCGGCCTGCACCAGCGTGGTCAGCGGGTTGACCTGTGCGCGGCGGCCCGCGGGCGCGCTCATCGTGAACGGCTCCGAGAACGATGGCAGCGAGGCGTTGCCGCCGTCGACCTGCGCCACCAGCGGCGCGGCCGCCAGGTCGGCCTCGGCCACCGCATCGCCCGGCGTATAGGCAAGGCTGTACGCGCCGTCGGCGCCGGTCTTGGCCGCTGCGGGCTCGCCCTCGTCGCAAGCCCCGTTGCGGTTGCGGTCGACGCAGACCCGTGCGCCGCTCACCGGGCCTTGCACCACCACCTTGCCAGACACGGTGACTGGCCCGGGAGGCGGTGACACACCGCCTGGGCCGAAAGGCGGAAAACCGCCGCCGCCCCCGCCGCCTCCGCCGCCGCAGGCGGACAGCGCCAGCAGGAATCCTGCGCAGGCCGACGGAACGGCCGCTCTGTTGAATCGGATATGCATGCTCATTGCCTCCAGGTTGTGAGGGGTACGAGGTCGGCCGAAATGCAAACCTTCGTTCTCAACAGTTTGGAAGGACGTCCTGCACACCGCATCATCCAATTGCAGGATGCGCGAACACGGTCGAACGGGTAGGGGGTACCCCGCTGCGTTGACACCCCAGGGCGTGGACGCGCACCATGCCCTGGGGAGAGAACGCCTGATCACCGCCGATGGAAGGGATCGCATGGACCGCAATCTCGTGCTGCGCCGCACGCTCGATGCGATCGCGCACCTGGACGCTCCCGAGCCACCATGGACTGACGTGCTCCACGGCATGCAGCAGGTGATCGGCGGCGACAGCGCCACCTTCATCATGCTCGAGCGCGGCAGCGAGCTGCTGAGCTTTCAGCAGGTCAACATCTCAGCGGCGGCGGAGCGCGAATACACGCGGCATTTCTGCGCCCACGACATCCTCATACCGCCGACGCTGGGCGCTGCGCCTGGGAGCTGGTTCGACACGCACGAGCTCTTCTCGTCGGCCTTTCTCTCGAAGAATGTCTACTACGCCGACTTCATGTGCCGCCACGGCGCGCGGCAGATGCTGGCGTGCATCCTCGACCAGGGGCCGGGGCGTCGCGGCGGCTTGACGGTGCAGCGCAGCAGCACCGGCCAGTCGCGCCGGCTGCTCGACAGCACGCCGATTCGTCGCGTCTCGCAGGGGCTGCGCCAGTGGCTCGCGCGCCGCGACGCTCGCGCGCAGCTGTGGCTCGGCGGCGCCGAATCGAGTTTCTCAGCCTTCGGCGAAGCGGTCTTGCTGCTGACCCCGACCGGCACCGTGCTGCGCGCATCGGCAGGCACGCAGGCGTTCCTCGACGCAGGGCCATTGCTGCGCCTGCGCGGCCAACGGCTCTGGCACCCGGACGCCCCGACGCGGCAGGCGCTGGCGTCGGCCCTGCGGCTCGCGGCGGATTCGCAGCAGCGCGTCAGCCTGGCCCTTCCGGAATCGGCGACAGGCGCGTACGGGCTGGAACTGGCGCGCGCTGCGCCACAGCTGAGCCTGGGCGGGGAATCGCTGGTGCTGGCGCGCATCCGCCTCGACCGCTCGCCATCGGCGCCATCGACAGAGAGTCTCTGCCACCGCTTCTGCATCACGCCTGCCGAGGCGCGCGTGCTGGCGGCGCTTATCAGCGGCCAGGTCGCCAAGCAGCACGCCCGCGCGCAAGGCGTGTCGGTGCACACGGTGCGCAGCCAGATCGGCGCGCTGATGGCAAAGATGGGCTGCACGCGGCAGGTCGACCTGGTGCGCATGGCGCTGCTCGCGCCGCAGGCCCGCGAGGGCCTGCCGCCGCAACCCGCTCAGCGCGGCTCAGCAGCGCCCGCCGTCAGGGCCGCGGACTCGCTCGTGTAGGCGCGAACCAGCCGCAGCAGCTCGTCTTCGGAATAGGGCTTGCCGAGATAGTGGTTCACGCCGAGCGCGCGCGCATAGTCCCGGTGCTTCTCGGCGATGCGCGAGGTGATCATGATGATCGGCAGCCCCGCCATCGCGGCGTCCGCGCGGATGTTGCGCGCCAGGTCGAAGCCGTCCATGCGCGGCATCTCGATGTCGGAAAGCACCACGGCCGGACGCTCCTGCTGCAGGCGTTCGAGCGCCTGCAGGCCGTCGGCCGCGAGCGACACCCGGTAGCCTTCGCGCTGCAGCAGGCGCTGCGTGACGCGGCGCACGGTGATGGAGTCGTCCACCACCATGACCAGCGGCGCCAGCGGCACGAGCGATGCCGCGGGTTCCCGCGGCGCACCGAGCGCATCGTGCGGCGCTGCGCCGGTGTGCACCGGCCCGGCCAGCGCAGCGGCCTGGCGCGCGCGTGCCGCTTCGCCATGCACGGCCGCCAGGGCCACGGGGTTGTAGATCAGCGCCACCGCGCCCGAGGCCAGCACCGAGATGCCCGCCAGGCCCGGCAGCCGCGCGAGCTGCGGACCGAGGTTCTTGACGACGACTTCCTGGTTGCCCAGCACTTCGTCGACGTGCAGGCCCACGCGCTGCGCGGCGCTGCGCACGATGACCAGGGTGTTGTTCCGGCCCACGGCCTGTTCGCTGCGCGACGAGGCTTGCAGCAGCGCGCCGGCCCAGTAGAACGGCACCTGTTCGCTGCCGAACGGATGGCTGCCGTGCAGGTAGGCCGATTCGAGTTCGGTACCGCTCACGCGCTGCACCAGCTCCACGAGGTTCGACGGCACGCCGATCGACACCTCGCCCGCGCGCAGCATCACCACGTGGGTGACCGCCGTGGTGAGCGGCAGCACGAGCTTGAAGGTGGTGCCCTGCCCCGGCGCGCTGCGCGTCTCGATGCGGCCGCCGAGCGCGGCGACCTGCGTGCGCACCACGTCCATGCCGATGCCGCGTCCGGCGAGTTCGGACACCTGGTCGGCCGTGGAGAAGCCGGGCTTGAAGATCAGCTCGGCCGCTTCCTCGGGCGACAGCGCCTGGCCGGGCGCGATCAGGCCGAGGGCCTGTGCACGCTCGGCGATGCGCGCATGGTCGAGGCCGGCGCCGTCGTCGCGGAAGCTCACCGACACGTCGTTGCCTTCATGGCTCAGGTCGATCACGATCAGGCCGCTCGGATCCTTGCCGGCCTGCGCGCGCGCTTCGGCCGCCTCGATGCCGTGCGCCACGCAGTTGCGCAGCAGGTGCTCGAAGGCCGGCGTCATGCGGTC
>CAMLCW010000053.1 GCA_946478645.1 uncultured Variovorax sp. | reverse complement strand
GCGAAGGTCATCTGCGCCTGGCCGCCCATGACGTCCTGCATGGCCGGCGCATCACCGCGGTACGGGATGTGCGTGATGAACACGCCCGCCATGCTCTTGAAGAGCTCGGCCGACAGGTGCGAGATGGTGCCGTTGCCCGGTGAGGTGACGTTGAGCGTGCCCGGGTGGGCCTTGGCATAGGCGAGCAGCTCCTTCACGTTCTTCACCGGCAGCTCTGCATTGACGACCAGCGCGTTGGCCGACTTGGCCACGAGCGACACGGGCTGCACGCCCTTGATGGGGTCGTACGGCAGCTTGCTGTAGATCGACGGCGCGATCGCCTGGCCGCCGACCGAGCCCATGAGCAGCGTCTGGCCGGTGGGCTTGGCGCGTGCCATTTCAGCCGCGGCCACGGTGCTGCCGCCGCCGGGCTTGTTCTCGACCACCATGGTTTCCTTGGTGTTGATCTGGAACTGCGTGGCGACGAGGCGTGCCACCACGTCGTTGCCGCCGCCGGGCGCGAAGCCGACCAGCAGGCGGATGGGGGAGGGCGGCAGGTCCTGGCGGTCCTGGGCAGTGGCTTGGCCGAGGGCCATGGCCATCGCGACGGCGGGAACGATTCGGGTCAAAAGGCGCATGGCTCAATCCTCGATGAATGCGGCGCGGTCTTGAATGACCGACGGTGCCGCGGGTTGGTTGAAGGCAAGGGTTCGGATGCTCTGCTTGAGGCGCTCGCGCGCCTCGGTGCTGGTGTCGCGGCGGGCCTGGTTGCGCCGGCGGTCGTCGGCCGAAAGCCTTTCGAGCTCGGCGACGCGCTCCTGCACCCGCACGGGCGCGGGGCCGCCGCGCACGCGCCGGCTCTCGACGCTGGCCACCGGGTCGAGGCTCTGGCGCACTTCCGCGTCGCTGAGCGCGAGCGTGCGGCCGAGCTGGTCCTGGGCGGCGCGGTTCAGCATGTCGAGGCCGACTTCGTCGGCACCGAGTGCGCGGTCCATCGCTTCGCGCACCACGGCGCCCACCACGTGGTGCGACTCACGGAACGACAGGCCCGAGCGGCGCACCAGCAGGTCGGCCAGGTCGGTGGCCGTGCTGAAGTCGCGCCGCACGCGCTGCGACATGGCTTCGGCATTGGGCGTGGCGCTGCGCACCACGAGGTCGAACAGCGCCAGGCAGCGCAGGCATTCCTCGCCCGCCTCCCAGACGCTGCGCATGCCTTCGCGGCTCGCATCGCCGGTGTGGCTGAAGTTGGTGCCCTTGATCGTCGAGAGCGATGCGCCGAGCAGGCCGATCAGGTGGCCGCCCTTGCCCTTGAGGTACTCGAGCACGACCGGGTTTTTCTTCTGCGGCATGATGCTCGAGGTGCCCGCCACGCGGTCCGGAAAGTCGATCAGCCCGAACTCGCTGGTGCACCAGACGAAGTAGTCCTGTGCGAAGCGGCTCCAGCCCACCGCGCAGATCGCCATGGCCGCGAGCAGTTCGAGCGCGAAGTCGCGCGAACCCACGGCGTCGAGCGCATTGGGCAGCACGCCGCCGAAGCCCAGCAGCTGCGTGGTCTCTTCGCGGTCGATCGCGAACGAGGTGCCCGCGAGCGCGCCGGCGCCGAGCGGGCAGCGGTCGATCAGGCGTTCGACCTGCTGCACGCGCTCGATGTCGCGCGTCAGCGCCTCGGCCATGGCCGCGAGATAGAAGCCATAGGTGATCGGCTGCGCGGGCTGCAGGTGCGTGTAGCCCGGCATCACGGTGCGGCAGTGCTTCGTTGCGCCCGCGAGCGCCGCGTCGCGCACGGTGCAAAGGGCCTCCACCAGCGACAGCGCGAGTTCGCGCGCGCGCAGGCGGTCGGTCGTGGCGAGGATGTCGTTGCGGCTGCGCGCCATGTGCAGGTAGCCGCCCACATGGCTGCCGGCCACGGCCATCAGATGCGCTTCGTAGTTGAAGTAGGCGTCCTCGATCGACGGGTCGAGCGGCACGGCGGCCATGCCCTCGTCCTCGATGCGTGCGAGCGCGCGCGCCAGCTGCGCGGCCGGCTCGGGCGGCATCAGCCCGGCGTGCAGCAGCATCAGCAGGTGCGCCTGGTTGACGTCGTTGAGCGGCCCGAACACGGCCGGGAAATCCTTCGCGAGGCGCGGCGCGTAGATGTGCTCGGTGACTTCGGGGGCGGTGCCTTCGGTGAGGCGGCGGCCGACTTTGGAGTTCATTATTTTTTGGCGAAGCGGACCACCGCGTCGCGCGAGGCCTGGGTCTGCGGCAGCGTGGCGATCTCGCCCAGCGTCACCGGCTTGATCGGAAAGCGCACGCGGTAGCTGCCCACGTCGCGCGGATGCCGGCCCTGCTCGTCGGCCATGACCTCGGCCACGGTGAGGCCGCAGAAACGGCCCTGGCACGGGCCCATGCCGCAGCGCAGGAAGGCCTTCAACTGGTTCGGGCCCTGGCAGCCGATGCGCGTGGCTTCGCGCACCTGCGCGGCCGTGACCTCCTCGCAGCGGCAGACGATGGTGTCGCCCACCGGCCGGCGCAGGGGCTCGGGCACGCGGTACAGCGTCTCGAAGAACTCGCGCCCCAGGGTGGCGCGCGACAGGGCAGCGCGGTGCGGCGCGGCTTCGCGGTCGCGGCGGGCGGCGTCGATCACGCCGAGCGACGCCGCGGCATGCAGGGCCGCGAGCCGGCCGCGGTGCTCGGCCGCAACGGCGCCCGCAATGCCTGCGCCGTCGCCCGCGATGGTGAGCTGCGGCACCGAGCTCGCACCCCATGCGTCGACCACGGGCTCCCAGCAGTCTTGCCGTTCGCTCCACGCATGCTCGGCACCGAGGGCGCGCGACAGCTGCGTGTTCGGCACCACGCCCTGGTGCAGCAGCAGTTGGTCGACAGCGAGCGTGTGCGTCCGGCCACCGGCCTGGTAGCGCAGTTGCGCGAGCCGGCCCGGCTTGTCGGGCGTCTCGAGCGCTTCGAGGCCTGTCACGTTGCCGATGACGGGCACCTGCGCCTTCACGGCGCGCAGCAGCTTCAGGCCCTTGCCGAGGTAGGGCGAGCGCAGGAAGCCCCAGGCGAACGGCAGCGCATGGCGCCATTGGCCGGGCATGCCGGTCTCGAGCAGCGCATGGACCTTCACGCCCGCATTCAGGTACTGCCAGGCCAGCAGGTAGAGCAGCGGACCGGCGCCGGCCAGCACCGTGGTGCCGGTGGGCACCACGGCCGCGGTCTTGAGCAGGATCTGCGCTGCGCCTGCGGTGAGCACGCCGGGCAGCGTCCAGCCCGGGATCGGGAACGGGCGCTCCTGCGCGCCGGTGGCGACGATGATGTGCCGGCAGTGCAGCAGCCCGCTCGTGCGCTCGGCCGCGTTGGAGTACGCGACTTCGAAGCCCTGGGCAGTGGGGCTCACGGCCCAGACCATCGTGCCCGCGATGTGGCGCGCGCCGCTCGCGCGGAACGGCGCCAGCAGGTCGAGGCCATGCCAGTAGTCGGCACCGAGGATCGCGCGGTCCTGCACCGGCGTGCTGCCGATCGCGCGATAGATCTGTCCGCCCGCGGCGGGCTGCTCATCGATCAGCACGGTGTCGAGGCCCAAGCCCGCGGCACGCGTGGCCGCGGCCAGGCCCGCGGGGCCTGCGCCGATCACCAGCAGGTCGCATTGGAGCGCCGGCGGCAGGGGCAGCGGATGGCCGGCGTTCATGCCTTCACCTCCCGCGCGCCGAGCTGCCGCGTTACCACCATGCCGTCGCGCACGCGCGTCATGCAGGCCTGGCGATTCGGCTCGCCATCGATGCCGACCAGGCAGTCGTAGCAGACGCCCATCATGCAGAAGGGGCCGCGCGGCACGCCCGTCACCGCGGTGTCGCGGCAGGCGTCGATGCCGGCCGCCAGCAGCGCGGCGGCCACGCTGTCGTTCTCGGCGCAGGCGAGCGCGGCGCCGTCGACGGTGATGCGCACCGTGCGCGCGGCTGCCCCGGCGGGGTGCTCAAGCCGACTGAACATGGAATCTCCTGGTCGAAAAGCCGTCGAGCTCGGGCGCGAGCGCACCGGCCGCGATCATGGGTGCGAGCGTGAAGGCGTGGGTAGCCGCCAGCGTGACGCCGCTGTGGCAGGTCGCGATGAAGGCACCCGGGTGGGTTGCCGATTGCTCGTAGACGGGAAAGCCGTCTTGTGCGCGCACGCGCAGTGCCGACCAGGCGCGCACCGCGCGCACGTCCTTGAGCGCGGGCAGCGTGCGCACCGCGCGGTCGGCCAGCGTCGCGAGCACCGGCAGCGTGGTCACGTGCTCGGCATAGCCCGCGTCTTCCTGCGAGTCGCCGACCAGCCAGCTGCCCTCGTCGTTCTGGCGCAGCGTGACCATCGGCGTGTCGAGCAGACGGCGCGTGCGCTCGAGCACGATGATCTGCCCGCGCTGCGGCGCCATCGGCAGGTCGATGCCGACCTGCGCGCCCAGCGTGCCGTTGTGCAGGCCCGAGGCCAGCACGATGCGCCGCGCCTGGATGCAGCGCCCCGCGGCGGTGTGCAGCTGGAACATGCCGGCCGAATGCACGATCTTCTCGACGCCGTGGTGCGGCAAGTACGAGACACCGCTCTGCGCAAAGGCCGTGTGCAGCGCGCGCAGCAGCTTGAGCGGATTGACGATGCCGTCGTGCGGCGTCCAGATCGCACCGGTCACGTCGCGCCCGAGGCCGGGCACCAGCGACGCGGCCTGGTGGTGGTCGAGCAGCTTCCATTCGTAGGGCTCGACGCCTTGCTGCGCCATGAGCCGCTCGACCCAGGCGAGGCGGGCCTCGATCTCGTGGTCGCCCATCAGCGGCGTGAGGCCGCCCTTCTGCTCGAGCGCCACGTCGATGCCGGTCTCGTCGCGCAGCTGCGCAGCCAGCTGCGGCCAGAGCCGCGTCGAGCCCAAGGTCCAGCGGCTGTAGGCACCCATGCCGTAGCCTTTGCTTTGCAGCCAGACCAGGCCGAAGTTGCCGCGCGAGGCGCGCAGCGCGATGTCGCCTTCGTCGAGCACGGCGATCGACTCGGCGCTGCCGCGCAGGCCGTAGGCAATGGCCGAGCCGACCAGGCCGCCGCCGATCACGGCGACGTCGAAGACGGTCTCGGCAGCGGTGGGATTGTTGTTCGCCGGTGCGGCCATCAAAACGGCCCCGGGCGGGTTTTCAGGATCATCGGAATACTCGTGGGTTCCTGGTGTTTCCAGGGTGCGACGAGTATTGCGGCGGCCCCTTGCGGGACGCAAATACGAGTGTGTGGTGCACCCATACGAAAACCGTATGGGCTTGGCCGCGCTGGGTTCAGTCGAGCGCGCGGAGTTCCTCGGCGATGACCTCGCCGGCCAGTGCCTGGAAGCGGTCGACCAGCGCATTGAACGGCCGATGCCGCGCGAGCAGCAGGTAGCTCACGAAGGGCACCTGCGGCGCGAACGGGCGCACCACGATGCCCGTGTGGCGGTAGCTGCGCGCCACCAGCGGATTGACGATGCTCACGCCGAGGCCCAGGCCCACCATCTGGCAGATGGTCGCGCCATAGGGCGTCTCGAAATGCATGATGCGGCGGTCGTCGCCCGCGAAGACCGCATCCACCGCCGCGCGCAGGCCGTCCCCGTGCGCCATCGAGATGAACGATTCGCCCGCCAGGTCGACCGGTTCGATCACCGTCTTCGCCGCGAGCCGGTGGCCCGGCGGCAGCACGCAGCAGCCGTGCACGTCGCACACCGCGTGCGCATCGGTCAGCGCGCCGGGCGGCAGATAGGAGACGAAGCCTAGGTCGCACACGCGCGTGCCGACCCATTCGGCCACCAGCTGCGAGCTGCCGGTCTCCATCGCGACCGTCACTTCGGGGTGGTCGGCATGGAAGCGCTGCAGCACCAGCGGCAGCACCGTCATCGCGAGCGAGGGCACGGTGGCGATGCGCAGCCGCCCCTTGCCGAACTGGCGGATGTTGCGCGCCGCGTACTTGAGCGCGTCGAGCCCGACGAAGGCGCGGTCGACCTCGCGCAGGAAGGCCATGCCCTCCTCGGTCGGTGTGAGCCGCCCCGCACTGCGCGTGAACAGCACCAGGCCGGTGGAGGCCTCGAGCTGCGCGATCAGCCGGCTCACGTTGGGCTGCGAGGTGTAGAGGTCGGCCGCCGCGGCCGTCATGGAGCCCGAGCGCATCACGGCGCGGAAGGCGTCGATTTCCTTGAATTTCATGGGACGGGTTGCGCGTACTGCGGCATGTGCGTGCGAACGAGTTCCTCGACCAGATCGGCCTGCAGCCGATCCTTCGTGATCTTGAGCGGATCGCGCGAGGGATGGACGGCCAGCGCGCGCTTGATCTGCACGAAGTCCAGTGGATGCATGGTGTGCATCAGTGCCATTTCGCCATTGGTCGCGACGACCATCTGGCTGAAGCGCGGAGACGCGAGGATGCGCTCGCCTGTGGAAGCCTGCACGGCCCGGACATCGTCCTCGTACTCGCTCAGGCGCAGCGGATGCGGATCGTCCTCCTGGGCGATGCGGCGGATCACACCGACCTCGAAACCCTCTGCGTTGCGCACTGTCTCCTTGCGATCGTCGAGGCGCTCGAAGGTCTTGTCGACCTTTTTCAGCAGGCCCAGGAAGGAAGCCTCGGCCTGCTTCATGCGCGAGAAAAAGGCCACGTGCTTGCGCGTGTCGAACAGCAGGTCGATGTCCCGCGTGGCCATGGCTTCGGGCGCGAAGCGCACGCCGCTCGCGCTTTCGTAGGCATAGAGCGAATGGGTGCCGACGACGGTGAAGTGCTCGGACAGCTCGGCCGCATCGAGCGCGTTGAGCACCTTGACGACGATGGGCGGCACGCGTCCGACGCGCAGTGCGCGGCTTAATCGGCGCTGCTCGTCGGCCGTCTTCTCGATGGCCGCGAGGCGCTCGGCGTTGGCTGCCTTGCGCGCGGTGAAGTTCTCGAAGGTCTTGCGCGTCTCCGGGCTCTCGGGGCCGAGGGACTTGTGGGCACCTTTAGGAGAGGTCCGGATCAGGTACTTTCGACCGGAAATCTCTCGCCAGATCATGCCGCCGCGGGTCTGCGCCGCTGCCTTCCGCACGCGCCGAAGTTCATCGAAAACGCTCTCCGCGTCGATGTACTGCCGCTTCTGGCTTTCGCTATTGTCGATGATTCCGGGCATTTCACTGTGTTTTTGCTTTTTTGGAAGATACAGTGAAAAACCTTATGAATCAATGAGTTGATCTCACTGCTTGGCCCCGGGTGCTCAGCGCAGCGCCGCCGCCAGCGCCTCGATCACGGCCGCCTTCGGCGAGTCGCGCAGCCACGCCAGCCCCACGGGCGGCAGGCTCCACGGCAGCGGCCGGGGCAGCACCTCGGCGGCGCCGGTGGCGGCCACCGCCTGCGCCACGTCGCGCGGCAGCACCGTCACCGCGCGCGGCAGGTGCCGCATCGCCGAGGCGACGGTGCGCACCGCGTACGCCTCAAGCAGCGGCACGGGCAGGCTGCGGCCCGCGGCCGCGAACACGCTGTCGATCATCTGGCGGATGGGCGTGTCGGCGGGCGGGAAGATCCAGTCCATGTCGGCCAGGCGCGAGATGTCGAGCGTGGGCTGCCGCGCCAGCCGCGCGGCGCTCGCCTTCGACACGACCACGAAGGCTTCCTGCCGATAGAGCAGTTGCTGCACCAGGTCGTCGTCGGTGCTGTCGTGCGAGAAGCGGCAGATCGCGCAGTCGAGCGCGCGCTGGCGCACCGCCACCACCAGGTTGTGCGTGGTGTCCTCGTGCGCCAGCAGCGCAATGCGCGGCTGCTGCGCGAACAGGTGCTGCCAGGCCGCGTCGAGCGTCTGGGTGGCGGCATAGGGAATGACGCCGATGCGAAGCCGCCCCTGCAACCCGGCGGCGTTGACGGCGTGCAGCTCCTGCTGCAGCGCGCGGCTGTCGGCCACCGCGAGCCGTGCGCGTGCAAGCACCACCTCGCCGGCCATCGTCGGCTCGAGCCCGCGGCGGCTGCGCACGAAGAGCGGGGTCATGAAGATGTCTTCCACGTCGGCGAGCGCGCGCGTCACCGTGGGCTGCGCGAGCGAGAGCTGCTCGGCCACGCGCGTGATCGAGCGGTGCCGCTCGACGGCGAGCAGCAGCACGTAGTGGCGCAGCTTCAAGCGCGTTTCCAGGCGCAGGGCGAGGGCGTCGGAGGCGGCTGGGGGCAGGGCGGCGGCGGGCGGCATGGTCGGCGCGAGCATAGCAATTGATGCATGCATCCATAGCAAATCATGTGCCTTGGCCTATTTCATGCGTCCAGAATCAGGCCCATGAACAGCAGCAGCAACAACAACAACGGCTTCACCACCCGCCCCGAGATCGTCGGCACGCACGGCGTCGCGGCGGCCACCCACTGGCTGGCCGCGCAGACGGCGATGGGCGTGCTTGAACGCGGCGGCAATGCCTTCGACGCGGCCGCGGCCGGCGGCTTCGTGCTGCAGGTGGTGGAGCCGCACCTCAACGGCGCGGGCGGCGAAGTGCCGATCCTGCTGTGGAGCGAGAAAGAGCAGCGCATGCAGTCGGTCTGCGGCCAGGGCGCGGCACCGGCCGAGGCCTCGGCCGCGGCCTTTCGCAAGCTGGGGCTCGAGCAGGTGCCCGGCATCGGCCTGCTGCCTGCCACGGTGCCGGGTGCCTTCGGCGCCTGGCTCACCATGCTGCGCGACCACGGCAGCTGGCCGCTGGCCGACGTGCTGGCCCCGGCGATCGCCTATGCGCGCGACGGCTTCCCGCTGATCCCGCGCGCGGTGCAGGCCATCGTGGCGGTGCAGTCGCTGTTTCGCGCGCACTGGCCGAGTTCGGCGGCGGTGTGGCTGCCCGATGGCAAGGTGCCGATGCCCGGCGCGCTGTTCCGCCAGCCACAGCTCGCCGCCACCTACGAGCGCATCCTGCAGACGGCCGAGCGCGAGGGTGGCGACAGCCGCACCGGCACCATCGACGCGGCGCTGCGCTGCTGGTACCAGGGGTTCGTCGCGCGCGAGATCGATGCCTACTACCGCACGACGAAGGTGCGCGACACCACCGGCGCCGACCATGCGGGCCTGCTGCGCTACGACGACATGGCCGGCTGGCGGCCCACGGTCGAGGCGCCGCTGACGGTGGATTTCGGCCGCTACACGCTCGCCAAGTGCGGCTTCTGGAGCCAGGGCCCGGCCTTCCTGCAGCAGATCGGCATGCTGCGCCATGCCGACCTCGCGCAGCACGCGCCGCACACCGAAGGCTTCGTGCACCGCGTCGCCGAGGCGGCCAAGCTGGCGCTGGCCGACCGGCTGGCCTGGTACGGCAGCGCACCCGGCGCCTCGCGCGAGGCGCAGGCCGCGCTGCTGTCCGACGACTACCTGCGCGCGCGCTGGCAGGCGGTCGGCGACACGGCGTCGCAGCAGCTGATGCCGGGCGCACCGCTCGGCATGGCGCCGCGCCTGCCCGACCTCGACGCAGCGGTGCGCACCCTGCGCACGGCCGACACCCGCTTCGGCATCGGCGAGCCGACTTTTGCCGCATTGCCGCCGGTGGCCGAGTGGGCCGAGCAGGAAGTGTTCGTCGGCGACACCTGCCACATCGACGTGATCGACCGCCACGGCAATATGGTCGCGGCCACGCCGTCGGGCGGCTGGCTCTCGTCGAGCCCGGTGGTGCCATCGCTCGGCTTCGCGGTCAACACGCGGCTGCAGATGACCTGGCTCGACGAGGGCCTGCCCAACACCGTGACGCCCGGCGTGCCGCCGTGCACCACGCTGTCGCCCTCGCTCGCGCTGCGCGACGGCGAGCCCTACATGGTGTTCGGCACGCCCGGCGGCGACCAGCAGGACCAGTGGTCGCCCGCGTTCTTCCTGCGCCATGCGGTGCACGGCATGAACCTGCAGGAGGCGATCGATGCACCGGGCTGGCACGTCGATCACTTCCCGGCGTCGTTCTGGCCGCGCGCCACGACGCTGAACCGGCTCACGGCCGAATCGCGCTTCGCGCCCGAAGTGCTCGACGCACTGCGCGCGCGCGGCCATGGCGTGCAGGTCGGCGAGCCCTGGTCCGAAGGCCGCATGTCGGCCTGCAGCCGCGAGCGCGATGCCCAGGGCCGCCTCGTGCTGCGCGCTGCTGCCAATCCGCGCGGCATGCAGGGCTACGCGGTCGGGCGCTGAGCGCCGCAACCAGCACCACAGATTTTCAACAAGGAGGACTTTCCATGATTTCCATCATCCGCCGCGGCATTGCACTCGCCGCGCTCTGCGGCTTTGCCACGCTGGCCGCCGCCCAATGGCCCGATCGGCCGATCACGCTGGTGGTGCCGTGGGCGCCGGGCGGCTCGACCGACATCCTCGCGCGCTCGCTGGCCGAGCAGCTCACCAAGTCGCTGGGCCAGACCGTCATCGTCGACAACCGCGCCGGCGCCTCGGGCAACATCGGCTCCAACTACGTCGCCAAGGCCAGGCCCGACGGCTACACGCTGCTCATCGGTTCGATGAGCACGCACGCCATGAACCCGGCGCTCATGCCTTCGATGCCGTTCCGCGGCGTGGAAGACTTCACGCCCATCGCGCAGATGGCCAACGTCATCAACACCATGGTCGTCAACCCCGCGGTGCCGGCGACGAACGTGAAGGAGTTCGTCGCCTACGCCAAGGCCAACCCCGGCAAGCTCGCCTATGCCTCGGCCGGCCCGGGCTCGACCAACCACCTGAGCGCGGTGCTGTTCGAAAAGGCCGCCGGCATCCAGATGCTGCACGTGCCCTACAAGGGCGGTGCGCCCGCGGTGGTCGATACCGTGGCCAACCAGACGCAGGTGCTGTTCTCGGCCGGCACGCAGACGCTGCCGCATGTGAAGGCCGGCAAGCTGCGCCTGCTCGGCGTGACCGAGGCCAAGCGCTCGCCGCTGCTGCCCGATGCGCCCACCGTGGCCGAGACGCTGCCCGGCTACGCGCTCGGCGTGTGGTACGGCGCCTTCGGCCCGGCCGGCATGCCCGAAGCGCTGGTCACGCGGCTCAACGACGAGATCAACAAGGCGCTCGCGCAGCCCGAGGTGCGCAGCCGCATGGAAGCGATGGGCGTCGAGATCGTCAAGGGCACGCCGCAGCAGTTTGGCGCGGTGCTGCGCGCCGACGCCGATCGCTACGGCAAGATGATCCGCGAGCTGGGCATCAAGAATGAGTGAAGGGGCGACGTCGCTGTGCCTGCCGCTTGCGGTGTGCCGCACGCTCACGCATGAGCTGCCGCGCGCGGGCGACATGGCCACGGCGCTGCAATGCATCGACGGGGTGCGCAGGCAGCAGCTCGGCGACGGGCTGCTCACCGTGAACATCGACGCATCGCCTTCGGGCGGCATCGACAGCGACAGCGAGATCGTCGAACTGCAGCGCGTGTGGACTTCGGACCCTGCGGCCTACCCGGTCGGCGGCCGCAAGCGCAAGGCCATGACGCCGTGGACGCGCCAGCTGCTGCGCCGCGGCGAGGTCTACGTGGGCGAGGGCGAAGCGGCGCTGCGCGAAGTGTTCGACGACCACGCGCGCATCGCGGCGCTGGGGCTGCGGGCGGTGGTCAATGTGCCGCTGCTCGATGCGGGTGGGCGTTGCCGTGCGACGTTCAATCTGCTCGGGACGCGGGCTGCATGGCAGGTGCAGGAGATTGCGTTGGTGCAGCTGCTGGGGGTGTTGGCGACGCCTTGGGTGCTGAGCGCGGGCGCGAAGGACATGCGCAGCCCGTCAGCGCGAGAGCGCGCCACTACTCCTGCTCGACCAGCGCACTGAACTCGTTCGGGTCGGGGCGCATGGGGTCGAGCAGTTCGATGTCGACGAACGCCAGCCGGCCGGAGAAGACGCCGGGCAGCGGGCACTCGTCGACGATCGGCACGTTGAGATAGCCGCACGTCAGGCCTGCGGTGATGCCGTAGGTTGTCCAGGTCCAGGGCACGTCGAGCGACTCGCTTCGGCCGGCGCAGCTGAGGGTGAAGCGCCCGGCCCGCTCGGCGGTCTGGGTGTAGCGGACCACGACGGTGCACTCGGCGTCGCCCTGCGGAACGCCGAGTCTGTAGGTCTTCGATTCGCTGTAGATGTAGTCGAACACCAGCAGCCCGCCACTGGCGTAGAGCGCGATGCCGCCGAATCGATTGCCGAAGGCCAGCAATGCGCCCTGCGCGTTGCCGCCCGCGAAGTCGACCTCTGCCGTGACGACATAGTTGCGGCCGTTGATCGCAGGCACCATGAGCCGGTCCATCCGGGCCATGCCGGGCAAGTAGCGGTAGCGACTCGGAGCGTTCCTGCGGAACCAGTCGAGCGCGCGCTCGGACTCGCGATCGTCCAGCGGCAGCACACCATGCTTTTCGCCTTCGGCCCACCAGAGCGCGACCATGCGCCGCACGCGCTCGGGTTCCTGCGCGGCCAAGTCGTTGATCTCCGCGAAGTCGCTGCGAGTGTCGTACAACTCCCACCGATCGGCATCGAAGTCGTCACCTTTCTTGTGCCGGGCGACGATCTTCCACCCGTCTGCATAGAGGGCGCGATCCCCGACGATCTCGTAGTACTGGAGATCGCGCGCGGAAGGGGCCTGCGGCGCGTCGAAGGTGTAGCGCATGCTGACGCCGTGCATCGGCGCTTGCGGCACCCGCGCGTCGTGAGGCGTGGCCGCAATACCCGCCAGGTCCAGCACCGTGGGCAGCACATCGATGACGTGGTGGTACTGATGGCGCACTTCGCCGCGTTGGGCAATGCCACGGGCCCAGCTGAGGATCAGCGGGGCGCGAATGCCCCCGCCGTGCGTGTTTTTCTTGTACCACTTGAGCGGCGTGTTGGAGACCTGCGCCCAGCCTTGCGGATAGTGCGGAAAGGAGTGCTCGCTGCCGATCAGGTCGAGATGTCGGCGCACGTATGCTGCGCTTTCTTTTTCTGTCTGAAGGTGCTTGCGAATGTTCAGCGCGCCGGTCTCGCCGCCTTCGCCGCTCGCGCCGTTGTCCGAAAGCAGGACGAACAGCGTGTTCTCGTATTCGCCGATGGCGGCCAGATAGTCGATGAAGCGGCCGATCTGGTCGTCGGTATGGGCCATGAACGCGGCGTATGCCTCCTGGAGCCGGGCGGCACCCTTTCGCGCATCTTCGTCGAGCGCGTCCCAGGCTTTCACGCCGGGGTTGCGGGGCGACAGCGGTGTGTCTGCCGGTATGAGCCCCAATGCCTTCTGCCTGGCCAGCCGTTCCGAGCGGATCGCGTCCCAGCCCGCGTCGTAGCGGCCGGCACAGCGTTCGATGTAAGCCTTGGGAACGTGCAGCGGCCAGTGGCCTGCGCCAAAGGCCAGATAGGTGAAGAAAGGTCGGCCTCGCGCGTTGGTCACGTGGTCGCGCACCTGGCCGATCGCGTGGTCCACCAGGTCTTCGCTCAAGTGATAACCGGGGCGCGGCATGTGCCGGATCGGGTGGTTGTCTTCGTGCAGGTCGGGGTTCCAGTGGTCGACATACCCACCCAGAAACCCATACCAGCGGCTGAAGCCACGGCCCAGCGGCCAGTCCGGATGCGGCCCCGCGCTCGCGTAGTTCGCGAGGCTCGACAAGTGCCACTTGCCAATCGCGTAGGTGCCATAGGCGTGCGCCGCAAGAATCTCGGCGGCCGTTGCCGAGTGACGGTTGATGCGGCCCTCGTACCCCGGAAAGCCATTGGACCATTCGGAGATCGCGCCGACGCCCGCCGCATGCGCATTGCGGCCCGTGAGCAGGCAGGCCCGCGTGGGCGAACACATCGCGGTGACGTGGAAGTTGCTGTAGCGAATGCCACCGGCGGCCAGCGCGTCCATGCGCGGCGTCGCGATCTCGGAACCAAAGCAGCCCAGGTCGGCATAGCCGACGTCGTCCAGGACGATGAAAACGACATTCGGTGCGCCTTCGGGCGCACGGACCTCGGGTGGCCACCACGGCGTCGAGTCTTTCCAGGTGCGGCCGATCCGGCCCTTGAATGCGGGGTCTGCCATTTACTCCGCTTTCAAGCCCAACTTGCCGATCAGCCCACCCCAGCGCGCCGTTTCGCTCGCGAGCAGTTGTCCGAACGCAGGGCCATCCATCTCCAGGGGCTCGGCCGAAATCGCGCGAAGCCGCTCCGCGACCTGGGGCGTCTTCAGCGCGGCCATGAACTGGCCCCGCAGCGCGTCGACCACGGCCGCAGGCGTTCCCTTGGGCAAGAGAATCCCGAACCAGGCGCTCGCGGCCATGCCGGGAAGCACCGTCTCCGCGACCGTCGGCACATCGGGCAGGCTGCCGGCGCGCGACTTGGACATGACCGCCAGCGCGCGAACCTTCTTGGCGCCGATCATCGGAAGCAATGCGCTGGCGTTGTCGCTGTCGCAATCGATCTCGCCGCCGATCAAGGCCGTGACGGCCGGCGCTGAACCCTTGTAGGGCACGGCAACGATGTCGAGCTTCAGGTCCGCCTTGAGCTGTTCGAAAGCCAGGTTGGTGACCGTGGCGCCGCCACCCCCGCCTGCGCAGTTGAGCTTGCCCGGCTGAGCGCGCGCGGCAGAAACGAAGTCGGCCATGGTGCGGTAGGGCGAATCCGCCTTCACGGCAATCACGATCGGCGATTGCGAGATGCCCATCAGGGGCGTGAAGTCGCTCACCGGGTCGTAGGGCAGCTTGGGGTACAAGGCCTTGGTACCGGCGTGGCCTGCGGTCACGAACAAGATCGTGTGCCCGTCGGCGGGGGCCTTGGCAACGAAGGCCGCCGCGATCGTCCCGCCTGCACCCGGCTTGTTGTCCACGATCACCGGCTGCGCCAGCCGCACGTTCTGCGCGAGCACGCGGGCCACCACGTCGGCAGCGCCCCCCGGCGCGAAGGGCACCACCAGCGTGACCGGCTTGCTCGGGAAGCCTTGAGCGAGTGCGCTCGAGACCGCGGCAACGGCGATGCCGCATCCGATGGCGACAGCGCGCAGGGTTCGACGGAAATGAGGGCTCATGTTGTCTCCAGGCTGGGGTCGAGATCCCGCTTGTTCATGCGGGCCTGGCGCAGACTTTAGGGGCGGTGGGCGATCTGTAAAAGTGAGTGTTTCGAATCATGTGATGCGAAAATCGCAACACCATTCCGGGGAAAACGCATGAAGAGAATCGATCCTGCGGTGGGGCAGCAGCGGCTCGCGCGCCGTGCCCACCTGTTGCCGGACTTCCTGGCCGTCGCCCGCGCCGGAGGGATCCGTCAGGCGGCGGAGCAAGTGGCCATCACCCAATCAGCACTGACGCGCCGGGTCCAGGAACTCGAGTCGGCGCTGGGCGTCTCTCTGTTCGAGCGCAGCGTGCTCGGCATGCGCCTGACCCCCTTCGGCGAGGCCCTTCGCCATCACGCCGAGTTGATGGAGCTCGACTGCAGCTATGCCGCGGCCGAGATTTCGGAGCTGCTGGAGGGCCAGGGCGGAGAACTGCGAATCGCATCGGGGCCGGCCTGGGCGCACGAGATCGCGCCGGATGCCGTTGGCAAGCTCGTCGAGCGCATGCCGCGTGTTCGCGTGACCATGCTCACGGGCATGAATGAAGTCACGTTGCCGATGCTGAAGGCGGGCGAACTCGACGTCGTGCTCGGTGGCCTGCCACCGGAGCCGGACCGGCTGCCCGAGCTCGTCTACCTGCCATTGATCGAGGTCGAGCACCAGGTGTTCACGTCGATTTCGCATCCGCTTCAGCAGCGCAAGGCCGTGGCCCCGAAAGCACTGACGGAACATCCGTGGATCTGGCTGCGGGACGCCGTCTCGGCGCGCGCGCTGCTGTTGCAGAAGTTCCAGCGCGCCGGCCTGGGCATGCCGCCCAGCGCCATCGAAACCACGTCGATGCAGTTCGGCTTTCGGCTGTTGCAGCGCGGACAGCACCTGATGGTCCTGCCTTCGACGCTTCGCGGCGTGGCGCACCGCGAGGGCCTGGCACCGCTTCGCCTGAACACTTCCATCGGATCGTTCGTCGCCGGGATCATGTACCGCCCCACGCTGGAACGGCTACGGACGTTCAGGTGCTTCAGGGATGCGTTGCTGGAACAAGCGCAGAGGACCGCGCAGCCCGGTTCCTAGTCACTCTGTTCTACCGAAGAACGAAGGCCCCGCCAGCAGGCAGCCCCACGTCATCTCCGTTGTTCCAGCGCCCGCTTGGACATCGACAGCACAATCGCGCCACCGACGACCAAACTCGCCGCGATCACGAACAAGCCGTTGTTCGTGCTGCCCGTCAGGTCCTTGATCCAGCCGACGATAAAGGGACTGACGAAGCCGGCCAGATTGCCTACCGAGTTGATGAGTGCGATGCCGGCGGCGGCTGCGGCGCCGCCTAGGAACGCAGGTGGCAGACACCAGAACTGCGCCAGGCCAGTGAGGATACCCATGGTTGCGATGGTCAGCGTGACCACGGCCCACAGGGGCGTCTGCGGCACCAGGGTGCTGGCGACCAAACCGATGGCACCGGCGAGTGCGGGGATGGCGATGTGCCAGCGCCGCTCACCGGTTCGGTCGGAGTTGCGGCTGGTCCAGATCATGCAAATTACCGCGGCGGCATAGGGCAGCGCAACCAGCAAGCCGATGGTGGTCGTATCCGCCACGCCCGATGCCTTGACCAGCGATGGCAGCCAGAAGCCGATGCCGTACAGCCCCATGATGAAGCCGAAGTAGGCTGCGCTCAGCACCCATACCTTGGGGCTGCGGAAAGCGCCCGATGCTGAATGACTTTCGATGTGCGCGCCATCGGCATCGATGTTTCTTTGCAGCATCTGCTTTTCGCGATCGCTCAGCCAACGCGCATCGGCAATCTTGTCATTGAGCACGAGCAACACCAGTACGCCGAGCAGGACGGAGGGCACGGCCTCGATCAGGAACAGCCATTTCCACCCGGACATGCCCTGCACACCGTCGAACACAGAAAGGATCCAGCCCGACAGCGGCCCGCCGATCACGCCGGCCATCGGAATGCCCGTCATGAAGAGCGATGTCACCTTGGCACGGCGCGCGGCCGGGTACCAGTAGGTGAGATACAGGATGATCCCGGGGAAGAAGCCGGCTTCGGCCACACCCAACAGAAAACGAAGGATGTAGAACGAGGTCGGAGTTTGCACGAACATCATGCAGCCCGAGATCACGCCCCAGCTGATCATGATCCGGGCGATCCACTTGCGCGCGCCGAAACGATGTAGAGCCAGGTTGCTCGGCACTTCGAAGATGAAATAGCCGATGAAGAAGATCCCAGCACCCAGGCCATAAACCGCTTCGCTGAAGTGCAGTTCGTTGAGCATCTGCAGCTTGGCGAACCCGACGTTGACCCGATCGAGGTAGGCCGCGACGTAGCAGATGAAGAGAAGCGGCAACAGCCGCCAGGTGACACGCGCGTAGGCGGCGTCATCCGCGCGCGGCAGGGCTGCCGCAGCATGCGGCAAATTCGTTGTATTCATGGTTGTCTCCGGTTCTTTATGGATGTCCGCTGATCCGACATTCAGTCGAACATGTCCGGCTGCGTAGCCGCGATCTGGTCGTACAGCGTTTGAAAGTGCAGCCAGCCGATGAACTCGCTGCCGACATGTTCGCGGCTGTAGCGGGCGCGGTCCGGCGTGACCAGCCGCGGCGTGAGGCCACTGGCATCGACCAGCAGTTGCTGCTGGCAGCAACGTTCCAGCGCAATGAACCAGAAGGCCGCCGCATCGATGCTGTGGCGGCTGGCCGTGAGCAACCCATGGTTCTGGTGAATCGCCGCCTTGACGCCCTTGAATGCGTTGGCGACCTTGTTGCCGGCCTGCTTTTCGACAGCGACCTGGCCCGCTTCGTCTCCGATTACCGCGTGATCTTCAAAGAAAGCTGCTGCATCCTGCGTTATGGGTTCGAGCCTCTTTCCGAGCGATGCAAAGGCGGTGCCGTACACCGTATGCGCATGGCACATCGCGAGGATGTCAGGGTGCGCGTCGTGCACCGCGGCATGCAGAACGAAGCCGGCGCGATTGACCGCATAGTCGCCTTCTACGACCCTGCCCTCATGGTCCACCAGGATCAGGTTCGACATCTTGACGAGCGAGAAATGGACCGCCATCGGGTTGGTCCAGTACAGGTGCGGCCGTTCCGGGTCGCGAATCGTCAGGTGGCCTGCGAAGCCATAGTCGAAGCCTTGCTGCGCGAATGCACGGCAGGCAGCGACGAGATGCTCCTTCAAGTACTGACGCTCTTCGGCATGGTTGGCGAAGGTCGGGATCTCGGGAAACTTGAGCCCCTGTTGTTCGGGTTGGTAAACCGAAATACGCTTTTTGGTGTCGAGCATGTTCTTGTCTCTCGCTGGTGGGATTGCAGATGGTTGTTGCAGAGGGTCTGCAAATGGAGGAGTGCGAATCGAGGTGGACGCGCACGAGGCAGATCATCCGAATCAGCGGCCGCATTGACAAAGGATGACTGTTCACCAATGGTTGAACCAGATTCATCTATGCTCGCAGGAGCAACCCTTTCCCTATGCGACGCCTTCCATCTTTTTTTGCCCTCCGCGCCTTCGAGGCGGCTGCGCGCTTGGGCGGCTTCACGCAAGCGGGTGAAGAACTTCATCTGACGCCCTCTGCCATCAGCCACCAAGTGCGCGCGCTTGAAACCTGGTTTGGTCGCGCACTCTTCACGCGCAGCGTGCGCAAGGTGACGTTGACCGTCGACGGCCAACGTCTGCTCGACCGGCTGAGCCCGGCTTTCGATCAGATCGAGGACGCGTGCGCCGAGCTGCGACCCGTCCAATCTCGCAGCGAACTGGCGGTGCATTGCTCGCCGAGCTTTGCCGCCAAATGGCTGGGCCCGCGGCTACCGCAATTCATGGCGGCGCATCCGTCCATCGTGATCCGGATGTCGTCGAGTGCCGAGCCGGCCGACCTCACGAAGTCAGCCGACATCGATGTTGACATTGCGTACGGTGCACCGCCGCCGCATGCCAGCGTGGTGGTCGAGCCGCTGGGTGTCGAGCCAACAGTGCCCATGTGCGCCCCACGCCTGCTCGACGGGCAAATTCCCGCTGCGCCGATCGACCTGTTGCGATTCACATGGATCGACTCGAACGTCAATCCGGTTCAGTGGTCTGACTGGTGCAAGTTGAACGGCCTCAAGTTGCCAGCGGGTGCGAGGCCGTCATTCGACCGGGGCTCGATGGCAATTGCAGCGGCTGCCGCCGGCATGGGCATCGCATTGGAGACGACCCGCTTCGCCGGACAGGAACTCGAGCAGGGCGAGTTGGTGGTCCTGGATGGCGCGCCGTTCAAGCGTATTGAGCGCGTCACCCATTTCATCTGCTACCGCAAATCGGCGATAGACAATCCGCGAATCGCGGCGTTTTGCGACTGGATGAAGGCGCAGTTGTTGCCGGCTCCTTGAGCGAGCATCTGTGCCGGTGGGTCACCCGGACTCTCACGATGCCGGCGCGACGCCGAGTGCCTGGTTCAGCGCCCCAGCGGACACGAACTGCCCTGCCAAAGCCTGCCGCAGTCCGGTGATGGCGTCTTCGGCCAGTTCGGTGGGCCGCGCCCCGCGTCCCTCAATCAACCTTCAGCTTCGCCACCTTCGCCAGCTTTTGCCAGGTCTCGATG
>CAMLCW010000052.1 GCA_946478645.1 uncultured Variovorax sp. | reverse complement strand
AAACCGGCTTCGCCGTCGCGCGCGTTCTCGATCACGTCGTTCAGCACGTCGACCACTTCATCGTCTGCCAGGGGATCGCCCTCCGGAATGGCGGCGTCCTCCTCGCGCATGTAGAGCCGGTCCGCGCGCTCCCACGCGGCATGCGAGGCGGGTCGGGCCTGCTCCCAGCTCAGCGACGAGGTGCCGCGCTGCGTTTCCCACTCGCGCGCGAGCGATGGCTCCACGGCCGCGAAGTCGTCTTCGAGCGCGGCGCGGCCGCGCCAGCCGAGTTCATACGCGGGAGCGTAGTGCTCGTAGCTCAGGCCCGGCTCGTAATAGGGCTCGCGCGTGTACGCGCCCTCCCAATGGCTGTGCTCCACCGTGGGGTTGATGCGTTCGGCCACGGCCTTGCCGCCCATGCCGCCGGTCACGGCGCCCACGAGCATGCCGGCCACGGCGCCGGCCGGCCCGGCCAGGGCGCCGACTGCGGCACCCGCGAGCGCGCCGCCGGTGGCGCCGGCGCCGGTGCCCACCGGATGCGCGCCTGGTTCGCCGGTGATGGGATCGAGGTTGAGGTCGTCTCGCTCGGAGGGGGTCTTGGCTTGGCTCATGCGAACTCCTTGAATGTTGGTGGATGCGGCGGGTGAGCTTTGTTGGTTCTCGTTGGGCTCTCGCAGGAAGCGGCCCCGCCTGTCTCCATCATTCGGCAACGGCCGGCGATACCGGGTCGGCGACGGGCCCGGCTCGCTGTAGTCCAGCGCTCAGGCGCCGGGCGCCGCTTCTTCGGCGGCCTCCACGCAGGGCAGCGCCTGCAGCAGCCCGTGGGCCGCTGCGGCCGCGGCAATGCCGAAGGCGGCATCCTGCAAGGCGCGCAGGTGCCGGCGCACCATCTCGGCCTCCGGCATCGCGGCGCGGTTCCAGTTGATGTTGAGCGCGCCGATCAGAAGGCCCGAGTGGATCACCGGCACCGCGATCGCGTCGAGCCTGTCGTCGCGCGGCGGTCCGTTGAAGGCACCGCCGCGGTAGACGCGGTGCCGCGCCGCATAGCCGCGCTCGCGGGCCCGTGCGACGCGCGCCTCGAGGTCGCCGGCGGCCAGCGCATTCGCGTTGTGCACGTCGCGGCCGCCGCGCACGGCTTGCGCCAGTTCTTCGCGGCGCGGGCGCGGCAGCGCCGCGAGGAACGCGGAGCCGGCCGCCGAACCGAAGAGATTCACGCGCGTGCGGCCGCCCTTGCGACGCACGTACAGCCGCGATTGCCGGATGCTCGTTTCGAGCACCCGCATGAACGGCTCGTTCGCGGTGTGGATCGCCAGGTCCGACGGCCATTCGACCGCCTCGCAGAGCCGGTCCATCCAGGGCGCGGCGATTTCGGCCAGCCGCTCCGTCGGCGCGGTGCCGCCGGCCAGGGCCTGCAGCTGCACGCTCGGGCGATAGCGCTGATCGGTCATGCCGCGATGCACTGCATTGACGGCCATCAACGTCTTGAGCATGCGCAGCAGCGTCGGGCCGGAAAGGCCCGTGGCCCGCTGCAGCTCGACGAGCGAAGCGCCCTGCGGCATGTCCTGCATCACGCGCAGCACCTCGAAGGCGCGCTCCACCGCCCGGATCGTCTTGACGCTTTCCACGATATTTCACCAAGTGTAAGTCGATCGATTGTCGCTTTGTGCCGACCGGCCGCGCGCCTACCTTTGCAGACCTGCGCGAAGGGTCGCGCATTCCCAAAGAGAGAGCAGGCAAACGGATGGACAGAGAAGCGAAGGCGCTTGGAACGAGCGCGGCCGGAATCCCGGTCGTGGCGGAAGCGGACGTGGTGGTGATCGGCGCCGGTCCCGGCGGATTTGCGGCGGCATTGCGCGCGCGGCGCGAAGGCTGCAGCGTGGTGATCGTGGAGAAATTCGACATGCCGGGCGGCGTGCACACCTCCGGCCTGCAGGGCGCCGCCAACGCCGGCGTGGGCGGCATCCACTCCGAGCTGATGGCGCGCTTCGAGCGCGAAGGCTGCCTCTACACGGCCGACGAGCAGAACCTGCCCGACTGGGCCGGCAACCCGCTCGCGCACTACGACTACTACCTGCCGCCGGGCAGTGCGTTCAAGCGCACCTCCTTCAATCCCGACGGCGCGGGCAACGTGATGGTGCGCATGCTCGAAGAAGCGGGCGTGCAGGCCATCTACGGCGCGGCCTTCGCCGACGTGGAGATGGAACAGCAAGGCACGGAGCGGCGCATCACGCACGCCATCATCGAGACGGTCGCGGGCCGGCAGGCGATCCGCGGCAAGGTGTTCGTCGAAGGCACCGGCACCTCCGAGGTGGTGGCGCGTGCGGGCGCGCCCTTCGTGCGCGGCGGCGGCCGCCAGCCCGAGACCGTGGCGCGCGACGCCGAGCGCCGGCCCATCCCCGGCGGCCTGCTGTGGATCATGGGCGGCATCGACTTTGCGCGCACCGCCGCCTACCAGAAGCGCACCGGCGACGGGCAGCTCACGCAGCTGATCGCGCAGGCCCGCGCGGCCGGCGACATACCGCCCGAGCTGTACCGGCCGCGGCTGGCCGACCAGGGCGTCTATGGCGACCACTACATCGGCCACCCGACCGTGGACATGAGCCCGATCCAGGGGCCCGGCACCTTCATCCTCTGGCAGAACGTGCCCTACGAGTGGGCGCTGCACATGGACGACGATGCCGAGCACGCCTCGCGTGCGAAGAAGGCACTGCGCCAGCTGATCGATGCCGAGGCGCGCTTCCTCACACGCTACGTGCCCGGCTTCGAACACGCCTTCATCGCGCACGTGGGCCGCTACGTGGGCGTGCGCGACGGGCGCCATCCGATCGGCGAATACGTGTTCTCGATCGACGATGCGCGCGAAGGCCGCCGCTTTCCCGACGCGGTGACGCGGCCGATGACGAAGACTTTCTTCTGGGACGCCTACGCCAAGTACACCTTCGAGGTGCCCTTCCGCTGCTTCCTGCCGAAGGAGGTGAACAACCTGCTGCTGACGGGCGCGTCGCTGTCGTTCACGTTCGAGACCATCTTCATGGTGATGCGCAACTTCCCGTGGTGCACCCAGACCGGCGAAATCGCGGGCCTGGCTGCGGCGCGCTGCGTGCGCGAAGGCATCGACGCGAAGGCGCTGCAGTGGAACGAGCCGCTGTTCTGAACTGGGCCCTGAGACAACAACAACCGGAGACAAGCATGCAAGCACCCGACAACAACCACACCCCCGCCTGGCGGCGGCGCGACTGGCTCGCGGCTGCGCTCGCGGCACTGCCCGCGCTCTCGGGCCTGCCCGCACGCGCACAGGAGCGCCTGAAGCTCGCGACGATCACCACCGGCTTCGCCGTCGGCGGCTCGTCGGACGTGGTCGCGCGGCTCCTGGCCGAACACCTGCGCGGCCAATATGCCGACACGGTGATCGTCGAGAACAAGGCGGGCGCGAGCGGCCGCCTGGCCGTCGAGCATGTCAAGGCCGGGCCGGCCGACGGCAGCAGCCTGCTGGTGAGCCCGAGCGGCATGATGGTGCTGTTCCCGCACATCTACCGCCGCCTGCGCTACGACCCGCTCGCGGATTTCGCGCCGGTCACCCCGCTCGCCAAGTTTCCGTTCGTGCTCGCCATCAGCACCCTGGTGCCCGCGAGCGTGCGCACCTTGCCGGCGTTCATCGACTGGTGCAAGGCCAACCCGAAGCAGGCCTCGTTCGGCTCGCCCGGTGCCGGCACCAGCGCGCACTTCTCGGGGATCATGCTCGGGCGCCGTGCCGGCATCGAGTACGCGCACGCCGCCTACCGCGGCATGGCACCGCTGGTGCAGGACCTGCTGGGTGGCCAAATCGCTTCGGGCGTGCTGACGCCAGCCGAGGCGCTGCCGCTGATGTCCACCGGCAAGCTGCGCCTCGTGGCCACCAGCGGCACGGCGCGCTCGCGCTTCATGCGTGACGTGCCCACCTACACCGAGCTGGGCTTTCCGGAGATCGTCATCGAGGAGTCGTATTCGGTCTATGCGCCGGCCGCTGTGGCGCCGCACACCGTGGCGCAGCTCGCGGCGCTCGCCCACCGGATGCTGGCCCTGCCCGAGACGCAGGCGCGCTTCGCGCAGATGGGCCTGGAGGTGGCGCCGATGCAGCCCGAGGCCTTCAAGGCCAGCCTCGCCGCGTTGCACGCGCGTTGGGGCGGCATCGTGCGTGCCTCGGGCTTCACGCCGCAGGATTGAGGAGGTCGGCCCATGCTCAACCGACGCCAGCTCTTCACCGGTACCGCCGCCTTCATCGGCGTCGCGCGCGCCGGCATCGCCCACGCGCAAGCGCAAGCGCTGCCGCGCACCATCCGCATGATCGTGGTGGTGCCGCCCGGCGCCAGCATGGACAACGTCACGCGCCTGGTGGCGGAACGGCTGCGCGAGCGCACGCGGCGCAACGTGCTGGTCGACTACAAGCCCGGCGGCACCGGCCTGGTGGCCTCGCAGTTCCTGCAGACCACCGAGCCCGACGCCAGCCACGTGATGTTCGCGCCGCTCGCGGTGGCCGCGTTCTTTCCGTTCCTGTTCTCGAAGCTCTCGTTCGACCCCGACACCGACCTGATGCCCGTGTGCGACGGCGTGCACATCCCGCACACGCTGACCGCGAGCATCGACTCCGGCTGGCAGAACCTGGCGCAGTTCCTGGCGGCGGCCAAGGCCGATCCGCTGAAGGGAAGCATCGGCACCTCGAGCATGAGCAGCGTCGGCGCGCTGCTGATGCTGCGCCTGCGCGCGCTCTCGGGCGTGGATCTGCAACTGGTGGCCTACAAGGGGGGCACACCGCTGCTGGCCGACCTGATGGGCAACCAGATCTCCGCAGGCATCTCGGTGATTTCCGACTACCTCGCGCAGCACCGGGCCGGCCGCGTGCGGATCCTCGCCACCGGCGGCGCGAAGCGCTCGCCGCTGGCGCCGGAGATCCCGACGCTCGCGGAGTCGGGCTACCCCGACCTGTACGGCGTGTCGTCGATCGGCTTCTTCGTGCGCGGCGGCACGCCGGCGCCGCTGGTGTCGCTGCTGTCGCAGGAGATCACCGCGATCCTTCGCGACGCGCAGGTGCGCGAGCGCCTGCTCGCGATGGGTGCCGAGCCGGTCGGCGGCACGCCGGAGGCCTTCCGCAGCCTGGCGCTGTCGGAGCGCCGACGCTGGGAGCCGGTGGCGCGCGCGGCCAACATCCGCATCGAGTAGCGCGCAGCGCGGCGCGGCGGGCGCGCCGTTGCCAAAGACGTTTCGCGCATGTCGAAACAACGATTGCTTCGTTTGTTCCTGGGCCTCGGGCTCACAGAATCCGTGGCTCCCGGCGTTGCCGGTCCACGTCATGAACGAACGAGAGGAATCCCCCATGAGCAACGACGGCAGCGCGCCCGCTTCCCCTTCCATCGACACCCGCTTCGGCGACCTGCAGATCCGGCGCGTGGCCGGCCACATCGGCGGCGAGGTGCAGAACCTGAAGCTCTCGGCGCAACTGTCCGATGAAGAGATCGCGCACCTGAATGCCGCACTCGTGGCGCACAAGGTGCTGTTCTTTCGCGGGCAGGCGCACCTCGACGATGCCGAGCACCAGGCCTTCGGCGCACGCTTCGGTCGTACGGTCGCGCACCCCACGGTGCCTTCGCCCACGGGCACGCGCCTGTTCGAACTCGACGCCTCCAAGGGCGGCGGCCGCGCGGACTCGTGGCACACCGACGTGACCTTCGTCGATGCGTTTCCCAAGATCTCGATCCTGCGCGGCGTGAAGATCCCGGCCTATGGCGGCGACACGGTGTGGGCCAATACCGCACTCGCCTACGAGCGCCTTCCCGCGCAGCTCAAGCAACTGGCCGATGCGCTCTGGGCGGTGCACAGCAACGACTACGACTACGGTGCCGACCGCGTTCAGGTGGAAGAAGAACGCCTGCGCCACCACCGCAACGTGTTCGTCTCGGCCGTCTACGAGGCCGAGCATCCGGTGGTGCACGTGCATCCGGTGTCGGGCGAGCGCGCGCTGCTGCTCGGGCACTTCGTGAAGAAGCTCGTTGGCCTGTCCAGCAGCGAATCGGCGCGCATCTTCGAGCTGCTGCAGAACCGCGTGACGCGCCTCGAGAACACGGTGCGCTGGCGCTGGCAGCAGCATGACGTGGCGATCTGGGACAACCGCGCCACGCAGCACTTCGCGATCAACGACTACGGCAACCAGGCGCGGCTGGTGCGGCGCGTGACCGTGCACGGCGACCCCGCCGTGGCCATCGACGGCCAGCGCAGCCGCACGCGCAGCCGCCCCGAAGCGACCAACGACGCGCGCATCGACGAACTCATCTCCGCTTCGGCCTGAAGCCGCCGAGCGCCCATCGCCATGACACATCCATCCCCTCTCGGGCTGCAGCGCCGCAGCCTGCTCACGGCCTCGGCCGCGTTCGGCGCCGCATCGCTGCTGCCGGGCCTTGCCGCCGCACAGCCACAAGGCGGCGCGAAGAAGTTTGCCGGCGTCACGCTCAACGTGTCGACCTTCAGCGCCACCTATCCCAAGCTGCTGCAGCAATGGCTTCCGGAGTTCGAGGCGCTGACGGGCGCCAAAGTGAACTTCGACGCGCCCTCGTTCCCGGTCTACAACCAGCGCGTCGATCTCGAACTCTCGACGCGCGGCGCGGCCTACGACGTGGTCAACGTCACCTTCATCTACTCGAGCCGCTGGATCAACTCGGGCTGGCTCACGCCGCTCGACGACTACATCCGCAACCCGAACCTCACGGCCGCCGACTTCGACATCGACGACTTTTTGCCCGGCGCGCGCGCCCCCGAGACGGGCAAGGACGGTCGGCTGTACGGCGTGCCGTGGACGGCCGAAGCGCTGCTCACCGCATCGTCGCGCTTCGACCTGCTGGAGAAGGCGGGCCTCGCCTTCCCCGACACCACGGACGACCTCGTGAAGGTGCTGCGCGCGGTGCACAAGAAGGAACGCGTCGCGGGCTTCGTGGCCGACAACCACTACGGATGGACCTTCGTGCCCTACCTGCACGCGTTCGGCGGCGACGTGTTCCGCAAGGCGCCCGACGACCTGTTCCCGACGCTCGACACGCCCGAGGCGATCGCCGCGGGCGAGTACTACGCGAACCTGCTGCGCGAGTTCGGCCCCGACGGCGCGATCACCTACCAGCCCGACCAGGTCACGCAGGCACTGAAGCTCGGCCGCGTCAACTTCACGGACGCCGGTCAGCTGCACCTGGCACAGCTCGGCGATGTGCAGACCAGCAAGACGTTGAAGACCGTGCGCTTCGGCCAGGTGCCGAAGGGGCCGGCCGGCCGCTTTCCGGGCACGGCCGTGCACGGGCTCGGCATTCCGGCCGGCTCGAAGCAGAAGGAAGCCGCCTGGGCCTTCATCCAGTGGGCGTTGAGCAAGCAGACCACGCGCCGCGCGGTGGCCGCAGGCTACGGCTCGCCGGCACGGCGCTCGGACATCGACTCGGCGGCATTCCGCCAGAAGCAGGTCATCAACGGCAGCGACCTCGCCAAGCTCTCGCTCGAGGCCATCGAACTGGCATCGAAGACCGGCCACATGAAGTACCGCACGGTGTCGGTCTATCCGCAGGTCGACCAGCAGCTCAACAAGGCGATCGAGCTGATCGCGAGCGGGCAGCTGTCGGCGAAGCAGGCGTTCCAGCAGGCGCAGGCCAACACCATCGCCGAGCTGAAACGCGCGGGCCAGAAGCTGTGACGAGGCACTGAGACATGGCCTTCGTGCTTACCGCGCCCGGCTGGCAGGCCGAACGGCGCCGCGCCTTCCTGCTCGGGCTCACGCCGTCGCTCGCGGTGCTGCTCGCGATCACGCTGCTGCCGGCCGCGGCGCTGGTGGTGGCGAGCTTCACGCCGCTGAGCCTCACCGACCCGGCGGCCACCTTCCGCTTCGACGATCCGCTCGTGAACTACCGCCAGCTGCTGCACGACAGCCGCTTCCTCGGCTCCATCGCGGTGCAGGCCAGGCTCTCGGCGTCGAGCGTGGCGCTGCAGCTGCTCGCCGGCCTCGGGCTCGCGCTGCTGCTCAACGGCAGGTCGCGCGTGCTCGAAGGCGCGCGCACATTGCTGCTGATCCCGATGGTGCTGCCGCCCATCGTGGTCGCGCTGATCTGGAAGATCATCTACACGCCCGACGTGAGCCCGCTGCACCGCGCACTCGAACACCTGGGCTGGCCGGTGCGCTCGCTCATCGCCAACCCGGACACTGCCCTCTGGGCCATCTCGCTGGCCGACACCTGGCAGTGGTTTCCGTTCACCATGCTGATGGTGCTGGCCGCGCTGCAGATGATCCCGGACGACCCGCTCGAGGCCGCGCGGCTCGAAGGCGCGAACCGCTGGCAGCTGTTTCGCTACATCGTGTTCCCGTATCTGCGGCCGGTGCTGGTGGTGTGCGGGCTGTTCCGTCTCATCGACAGCTTCAAGGCCTTTCCGCTGATCTACGTGCTGACGAACGGCGGCCCGGGCAACGTGAGCGAGGTCACCAACTACTACGGCTTCATCCAGGCCTTCAACTTCTCGTACTGGGGCTACGCCAGCGCGATCGCCACGGTGATGCTCGCCGGCGTGTTCGCGCTGAGCTGGCTGGTCGGCAAACTCGGATGGAGCGGCAACGGCCATGAACATCGCTAACCCCTCGCTCGATGCGGCGGCGCTGGTGCCGGCCGATGCCGCGCCGCACCGCGCGCGGCCCTGGTGGCGCATCCACGGCCGCGCGCTTGCCGTGTTGCTGCTGGTGCTGGTCGTGCTCTCGCCATTCCTGTGGCTGGTGCAGCTCGCCTTCAAGCCCGCGGCCGACATCTTCGACGACAGCCTGCTCTTCGTGCCCACGCTCGACGGCTTCGCGAGCCTGCTGCAGGGCAACTTCGCGAGGTCGTTCGGCAACAGTCTGCTGGTGAGCACGCTCTCGACCGGCTTCTCGCTCGCGATCGGCGTGCCCGCGGCCTATGCGCTCACGCGCTGGAAGTTCCGCGGCCGCGACCGCATCGCGCTGTGGATCCTGGTCACGCGCATGGCGCCGCCGATCGCGTTCACCATTCCGTTCTTCCTGGCCTACCAGTACCTCGGGCTGCAGGACACGGTGATCGGCTTGGCCATCGTCTACCTGACCTTCAACCTCGCGATCGTGATCTGGCTGATGCAGACCTTCTTCGAGGCGGTGCCCGCCGCGCTCGAGGAGGCGGCATGGATCGACGGCTGCGGCGTCTGGCAGGCGTTCTGGCGCGTCGCGCTGCCGCTCACCGCGCCGGGCCTCGCGGCCACCGCGGTGATGTGCTTCATCTTCTCGTGGAACGATTTTTTCTACGCGCTGATCCTCACCCGCACCCAGGCCATCACCGCGCCCGTCGCGATCGTCAACTTCCTGCAGTACGAAGGCTGGGAGTGGACCAAGATCGCCGCGAGCGGCACCCTGGTGATGTTCCCGGTGATCGTCTTCACGGTGCTGGTGCGCAAGTACCTGGTGCGCGGCCTGACGGCCGGCGGCGTCAAGGACTGATGCGCGCACGCCATCGCCAACCACAAGCTCTCCGAACCCAAAGAAGCCCATGGCCTCCATCACCATTCGCAAGCTCGCCAAGCACTTCGGCGCCACGCCCGTGCTGCGCGGCATCGACATCGACATCCGCGACGGCGAGTTCGTCGCGCTCGTGGGCCCGTCTGGCTGCGGCAAGTCGACGCTGCTGCGGCTGATCGCCGGACTCGAGGCCGCCGACGGCGGCGACATCCTGCTGGGCGACCGGCGCATCAACGACACCGCACCGCGCGAGCGCGACGTGGCGATGGTGTTCCAGAACTACGCGCTCTATCCGCACATGACCGTGGCGCAGAACCTGGGCTTCGGCCTGAAGATCCAGGGCGTGGCCCGGGACGAGATCGCGCGGCGCGTGCAACAGGCGGCCGCGACGCTCGGGCTGGGCGAGCTGCTCGCGCGCCATCCACGCCAGCTCTCCGGCGGCCAGCGCCAGCGCGTGGCCATGGGCCGCGCGATCGTGCGCCAGCCACAGGCCTTCCTGTTCGACGAGCCGCTGTCGAACCTCGACGCCAAGCTGCGCGTGCAGATGCGCACCGAGATCAAGGCGCTGCACCAGCGCCTGGGCACGACCACCGTGTACGTCACGCACGACCAAGTCGAGGCCATGACCATGGCCGATCGCATCGTGGTGCTGAAGGAGGGCCGCATCGAGCAGGTCGGCGAACCGCTTGCGCTGTACGACCGGCCGCGCAATGCCTTCGTGGCGGGCTTCATCGGCTCGCCCGCGATGAACTTCATCCCGGGCCGGCTGCAGCAGCAGCACGGCGGCGCCGCGCCGCATGTGCTGACCGACGACGGACTGCGGTTGCCGCTCGCGGGCCCGTCGCCGAGCGGCACGCATGGCGACCGCGTGCTCTACGGCACGCGCCCCGAGAACTTCACCATCGACACCGCGCGCGGCCTGCCCGCCGACGTGGTGGTGGTCGAGCCGACGGGCGCCGAAACCCAGGTCGCACTGCGCCTGGGCGGCCATCCGGTGATGGCCGCGTTCCGCGAGCGCATCGACGCGCGCCCGGGCGAACGGCTCGCGCTGTGGCCGGTGGCGGCGAAGGCGCATCTGTTCGATGCGGCGGGTGGGCAGCGGCTCGATTGAGGCTACTTCGGCACCTGGCGTTCGAGCGCAACTTCCCACAACAGCTTTGTCTCGCCGGGCAGCGCCGGATAGGCACCCGCTTCTGCCGCGACCAGCCGACACCCCATCGCGCGATAGAAGCGGCAGGCGGCGACGTTGACGTTCTGGGTCTCGATCCTGAGCGTTTCGGCGCCGCGCTGGATGCTCCAATGCTTCACGGCACAGAACAGCGCCGTTCCGACGCCCTGCCCATGCGCATCCGGGTGGACCCGGATGTCCCAGAGCACGGCCAGATCGCGACGTCCCTCCAACATCTCGAGGCCCGGCGTGTCATAGGCGACGATGGCCCCACCCACAAGACGAGTACCTGCAAATGCACTGACCATCGCCCATCGGCTGACATCGAACAATCGTGGCCACTGAAGCGGGCTCTCGAGTTCGTCGTAGTCCTTGTCGAACGGCGCTGGCAATGCGCGCTCCTGCAGGGTGAACGCGCCATCTTCTGTGCCCACCTCGAACGCAGTCTGCGTTCGATAGCGGCTGGGGATTGCCGCGTAAGTGCGCAGCGTATCGACAGCGTTCACCTCGAGGCGAAACGCGGCATCAGGGGAATTCATGCGCGCCATTCTGCTTTGCGACACGCTGGCGGCGCGCTGGGCCGTGCCGCGGCGATGTTTTTCAATGGCTCGCCGGTTCGGCGAAGTACACCACCATCCGGAGGTGGCGGTGTTCATCGACCACCAGGGTTTCGTGCCGGAAATCGGCGCGGCCTCCCTCGGCCGTCGCGACAGAGCCGATGCCCCGGCACGCCTGCACGCTCTCCGGCGTTTCCCACCAGCGCCGAAAGTCGGCCGACAGCGCCTTCAGGTCCTCGACCAGCGCCACCATCGAAGGGTCGTCCGGCGCCACGGCCAGGTCGTAGCGAAACTGCGCCAGCAGCCTGGGCGCATCGTCACGCCACGCGGGCAGGCGCCGCCGCACGTCGGGATCGGCGAACACCATGCGCAGGATGTTGCGCAGGCCGAGCGCGCGGGCACCGAAACCCAACAGATCATCGGCGGCCGTGTTCCAGGCAATGACATCCCAGCGCAGGTTGACCACGTAGGCCGGCCGCATCGCCAGCTCGTCCATCAGTGCCTGGATGCGCGGCGTGACGGAGGCTTCCTGGTGCGCCTCGGGCGGCGGCGGGCGGTTGTGGGCCAGAAGGAAGAGGTGGCTGCATTCGGCGTCGTCGAGCCGGAGCGCGTGGGCCACGCCCAGCAGGAAGCGCTCCGATACGCGGATGTCACGCCCCTGCTCGAACCACGTGTACCAGGTCAGTCCCACGCCGGCCAGCGCTGCAACTTCTTCCCGCCGCAGGCCGGGTGTCCGGCGCCGGCCCCGCGAGGGCAGTTCGACATCGGCCGGGGTCAGTCTTTCGCGGTGCCGGATCAGAAATGCCGACAAGGCCGGCCGGGTGCGGCGGAAATTCCGTTCGGCCATGGCTGTCACTTTCAGCAATAGGATAAATGGTTAAATTGTAATAGGATCCGACGCCGCCGAAGATGCGCTGACTGACTCTCAACCCAGCGAATCGGAGGTGATTTTTGACCGCAGCCTGTGACTTGTCTCTTTTGTCCAAACCCTGCGCGGGCGGTCGTGAATGGGCCGGGCTGGCCCTGCTGTCGCTGCCCACCATGTTGCTCGGGCTCGACCTGACCTTGCTGCACCTGGCACTGCCCGCGCTGGCGATGGACCTGCGCCCGACGAGCGCGCAGGCACTCTGGATCGTCGATGCCTACGGCTTCATGATCGCCGGCCTGCTCATCACGATGGGAACATTGGGCGACCGCATCGGGCGGCGCAAGCTGCTGATGTTCGGCGCAGCCGCCTTCGGGATTGCCTCCGCCGCGGCGGCCTGTTCGACCAGCGCCGGCATGCTGATCGCTGCACGCGCCCTGCTGGGCGTGGCGGGCGCGACGCTGATGCCTTCGACCCTGGCACTGATCAGCAACATGTTCGCCCAGCCCCATCAGCGTGCGCTGGCGATCGGGGTCTGGGCGACCATGTTCGCGCTCGGCATGGCGGCCGGTCCGGTGGTGGGCGGCCTGTTGCTGGAGCGCTATGGCTGGGGCGCTGCGTTCCTGGTGGCGCTGCCGGTGGTCGCGCTCTTGCTCGCGGCCGCGCCGGTTCTGCTGCCGGAGTACCGCGCGCCGCAGCAGGGGCGGCTGGACCTGCGCAGTGTCGCGCTCTCTCTGCTCGCGCTGCTGCCGATCGTCTACGGCGTGAAGCAGATGGCGCACGAGGGGATCGCGGCTGGTGCCATGCTGACCATCGGCGCAGGCCTCGCCTTCGCGGTGGTTTTCGTCCGGCGGCAGCGTGGACTGCGCAGTCCGTTGATCGACATCGGTCTGTTCTCCGACCGGGCATTCAGTGTCGCCTTGGGGGTGCTGCTGGTCGGCCTGGTCGGTGTCGGCGGGACGATGCTCCTGGTGACCCAGTATCTCCAGCTCGTGGCGGGCCTGTCGCCGCTGGCCGCCGGACTCTGGATGGGCCCGCCGGCACTCGCGATGCTGGTGGCGGGCATCACGGCGCCCCTGCTTGCAAGGCGAATCCCGCCGGGCCATGTGATCGCGGCAGCACTGGCCTTGTCCGCACTGGGCTACCTCATGCTGACCCAACTCGACCGAGGACCGCATGGCATCACCTTGGTGACCGCCTCGTTCTCGCTGGTGTATCTCGGCCTGGGCACCATCGCGGCGCTGGGGACGGACCTGGTCGTGGGGGCCGCGCCGCCCGAGAAGGCGGGGTCGGCTTCGGCCATGTCGGAGACGGTGCAGGAGCTTGGGCTGGCGCTCGGCATCGCCACGCTGGGCAGCGTGGTCACGGCGGTGTACCGGGCCCGGATGGCAGACCGCCTGGACGCGTCGGTGGCACAGGACATCCGGCACGCCGTATCGGACAGCCTCGCCAGCGCCAGTGCGATGGCGCAGACATTGCCCGACGGAGTGCTGGCGCAGGCGCAAGCCGCGTTCGTGTCGGGCTTCAACGTGGCGGCTGCCGCCAGCGGGATCGGCATCCTCGTGCTGGCAGTTCTGGCGGCAATGACGCTGCGGCACATCAGGCCGAACGTGAGCACACACTCAGCAAATTGAAGCCGCGCGGCGCGCCTGCCTACATTCCCGCCACACCCTGCGCCAGCGCGAAGTCCAGCAGCACCCGGTCGGAGGGCTCCTCGGGCCAGGTGGCCTGCGCAAGCCAGCGGTGGAAGGTGGTGGCCGCGATGCGGCTGGCCGGTCCGTCGCGGCGCCAGGCGCGCGCGATCGGGGCCGCGATGGCCGGCAGGCGCTCGGCCTCGAAGCGCGCGCGCATGTCGGCCTGCATGACGTCGGGCATCTCTTGATAGAGCGCCCTCGCCTTCTGCATGCGGTCGTTGTCCCAGAGCTCGCGGATCCGGTGCATGCGGTCCTGGCTGTCGAGCGCGGACGCCGGCCGGGCGGGCTGCGCCGAAGGCGGGCCGCCGGCCGCGGGCGGCTCGGGTTCGCCCCGGACGCCGGCATAGCCCTTCTTGAGCGCGTCCTTGAAATAGGCCGCGGGCGACTTGAGCGTGGGCAGCGCCTGGCTGCGCAGCCGCTGTTCCACATGCTCGAGCGTGGCGCGCAGCTGGCCTTCGTCGGTGGTGGCGTAGAGGTCCTGCGCCTCGTCCTGCTTCAGGCCGAGCGCAATGAGCTTGCCGACCAACTCCAGATCGAACACGTTGCGGCTCGGGTCGTCGGCCGAGCCGAGGCGCTGCTGCAGCTTGGGCACCACCCTGAACTGGATCTCCTCGATGCGCCGGCCACGCTTGTGCTCGATCAGCTCGAGGCTGAAATCCTCGCAGAGCGCCTCGATCTCGGCCAGTGCCTTGCTGATCACGTCGCGCTTGAGGAAGCGGTAGTCGACCTCGGTGATGTCGCTGCGCCCGGTCAGCACGGCCGCCCACCAGAGCACGTCCTCGCGCATCGACAGCCGGCTCGGTGACGTGAGATAGCGCGCGCCGATCTCGTACAGCACGGCCGCCGGATAGCTGCGCATCTGCGCGCTGATCTCGAGCAGCACGCGCGTGTACTGGTGCGGCTTGACCAGGCGCTCGCGGATCTCCTCCGGGTAGCGCCAGGTGATGGTGCAGGGCCGGCCCCTGCCCTGCTCCTCGATCGACACGGTGCCGAGCAGCTGCGAGGAAACCCAGCGCTTCAGGCCCGCGCCGCTGGTCGACCATTCGATCGTGGTGGCCTGCATGTCGCGCAGGTGCGATTTCAGCAGCTCGGTGTTGTTGGAATTGAAGCGCGCGTCGCCGATCAATTCGCTGAGCGCCAGCTTGTAGACGGGTTCGTCGACGCCCTGCCGTTGCGAGTGGTACAGCAGCGCGTTGTAGATGCGCCGCGACAGCAGCGTGAGCCGGCCTCGCTTGGGACGGATGGCGATGGCCTCGTTGGCCTTGGCCACGCTCTGCTCGTCGGTGGCGGCAGGCGGTTTCGGCGGCAGCCGTGGCGCTTCGCCCTCTTCCATGGGTGTTTCCGGTAGCTCGATGGTTTCACATGATGCCGCGGATTTGTGAATGGGTCAATTCACAGATTCATTCAGAGGTCTCTTGAACCTTTGAAGAAGAACACTTGGGATATTGAAGAGTTGACGGTCCGGTTTCCTCAATGCTGACAGTCACTTGGAAGCGGAACTGTGAGTAGCGCTGGGAATGAGTGTGAGATCGGATGGGATTGAATGTGAGAACGAAGGGGATTTGACGCCCGCTGATGTGGGAACGAATGGGATTTGATGTGAGTGGACAAGGGGCGCGGGCGGCCCTGCAGGCCTCTCGCAGCCGCGCAGCGGGGGCTGGCGTACCCGCGGGCGCGCCTGCAGGGGTCGCCGAAGCGTCGCGGTCGCACTTTGGGGTGCCTCGCCGCGGCCGGTGCAGGCCGGATTCCCAATCGCCCTCACCTTGGTCCCCAACCGCTCTCACACTTCGACGGGCAATGAGCACGATCTTTATCGCGGATCTTGTTCATTCGACGGATTCTCATAGAATGGCCGGATTCCGTCTAAAAAGGCTATTCTCTATGGCGTCGCCCACCCCGGCTGCCGGTGGAAACCAGGTTTCCACGGCCCCCCTTCCCGCCGCGCTTCCTGCGCTGGCCTCTGCGCCACGTGCCCGCATCGACATGGCGCGCATCGCATCGCTCGCCACGCGCGCGGGCTCGATGGTCGAGCAGATCCGCGGCCGGCTCCTTGCGCCCGAGGCGCGCAAGATCCCGCCCGTCTACTCTACCGCGCAGCTGGCCGCCTTGTGCGGCGTCGACAAGGCGCACGTGGCCTATCGCATCACCAAGGAAGACCTGCCGAGCGGCCGCCTCACCCCGGCCGGCGGCAAGCGCAACTTCGAGCTCAGCGAGCTGCGGACCTGGACGCGCACCTACCGCGCCGACAAGATGCGGCCCGCCGGAAAGAAGGCCTTCACGATCGCGGTGGGCAACTTCAAGGGCGGCGTCGCCAAGACCACCACCGCCATGGTGCTGGCGCAGGGCCTGAGCCTGCGCGGCCATCGCGTGCTGGCCATCGACACCGACCCCCAGGGTTCGCTGACCACGCTGCACGGTCTGCTGCCCGAGGCGGAGATCAGCGAGGACATGACCATCGCGCCGCTGTGCGACGGCAGCCAGACCGACATCCGCTATGCGATCCGCTCCACTTACTGGGACGGTCTCGACCTCGTGGCGGCCGCGCCGTTCCTGTTCTCGGCCGAGTTCGCCCTCCCCGCGCGCCAGATGCAGGAGCCGGGCGCGCGCTTCTGGGATGTGCTCAACGCCGGCCTCGAAAGCGTGCGCGACCTGTACGACGTGATCGTCATCGACACGCCGCCGTCACTGTCCTATGTGACGATCAACGGCCTTTGGGCCGCCAACGGCATCATCGTGCCGGTGCCGCCGTCGGGCCTCGACTTTGCCTCGTCGGCGCAGTTCTGGTCGCTGCTGGCCGACCTCGGCGGCAATCTCGACGCGCAGAGCGGCGAGCGTGCGGGCAAGGCGTTCGACTTCCTGCATGTGCTGCTCAGCCGCGTCGACCCGAGCGACCCCGCGACGCCCGCCGTGCGCCAGTGGATCCAGGCGACCTATGGCGAGTACACGCTGCCGGTCGAGATCCCGAAGACCAGCGTGACCAGCAACAAGGCGGCGGAGTTCGCAACCGTCTACGACGTCCAGAAATACGAGGGTGCCGCCAAGACCTACAAGCGCGCCGCCGATGCCTACGATTCCTTCGTCGACCTCGTCGAGCAGTCTGTGGTGAGCAGCTGGGCCGACAAGGCGGAGGTGCAATGAGCATGGCAGCAAGCTTGCACAACGTCCTGTTCGCCATCCGGCATCGCGCGTGGAAACCTGGTTTCCACAGCCTGCGAAGCCTGACCGTGGAAACCTGGTTTCCACCCCAACCCGCGGCGGATGCGAACCCGCATGCGTCACACAACCGCACCACGCGCTCGGCGTGGAAACCAGGTTTCCACAGCAATGGAGGTTCCCATGGCCAGCACGCGTAAACGTCTCGAAGCGCTCACCGCGGGACTCTCGCTGCCCGAACCCGCCGCGCCGGCGAGTCCGGCGCCGGCATTGCCCCCGGCCGCGCCGATTCCACCAGCCATGCCGGGCGTCGCGGTGGAAACCAGGTTTCCACCGGCCCAGCCGGGCCAGTTCGCGCCGCGCACCGGCCCGGGCCAGATGCTCGCGTTCCGCGGCCAGATGCAGGCGGTCGAGGGTGAGCTCGCGACCTTGCGCGAGCGGCTGCGGCACTACGACGATTCGACGCCCACGCGCAAGCTCGATCCCGCGAGCATCCGCGCATCGCGCTGGGCCAACCGGCATCCGGCGTCTTTCGAGAACGCCGAGTTCGCGGGCCTCAAGGCCGACATCGAGCAGGCCGGCGGCAATGTGCAGCCGATCCTCGTGCGGGCGCTGCCGGACCAGCCCGACCGCTACGAACTGGTGTTCGGCCACCGCCGGCACCGGGCCTGCCTGGAGCTCGGCATTCCGGTGCTGGCGGCGATCTGGGTCGACGAGCTCGGCGACGCCGAACTGTTCGCGGCAATGGACCGCGAGAACCGCGAGCGCGCCGATCTCTCGCCGTACGAGCAGGGCGTGATGTACCAGCGCGCGCTCGAGGAGCAGTTGTTCCCGACACAGCGCCAGATGGCCGAGAAGCTCGGCGTCAGCCACACCTGGGTGCGCAAGGCGCTGATCGTGGCGCAGTTGCCGTCGGCCGTGGTCGAATGCTTCCGCAGCCCGCTCGAGATCCAGTATCGTCATGCGGAGCAGCTCAATGCGGCTCTCGACAAGGACCGTCGCAGCGTGCTCAAGCGCGCCGAGAAGGTGCGCGGGCAGAAGCTGCTGCCGGCCGTGGTGGTGGCGCGGCTGCTGGGCAACGAGCCCGGCGCGAAGCCGCAGAAGATCGCCATCCAGAGCGAGGGCAAGACCGTGGGCTCGTGCGTGCGCGGTACCGACGGCGCGGTGACGCTGACGCTCCTGCCGAGCGTCGCGGCCGAGCCGCCGACCGAGGCGCTCATCAAGTCGATCTCGGAAGTGTTGCAGAAGGTGCAGCTGCTTGCCTAGGCGGTGGTTGGCCCGGTGATGTGAGTGCCGTTGGGATTTGCTCGCCGCATTGCCAAAGGCCGGGTCGCACGGTGCGACAGGGGAGGGCAGGGGGCCGCGGCGGCCCCCGAAGTGTCGATGCCGGGCTGAACCCCGGAGCCGATGACAGCGCATAGAATGTGTGCGCTAACATCGTTACCGCTTTCTTTGCCTTCCGCTTCAATCCCATATTGCCGCGCGCACTTGGCGCTGCTTTCGCAAGAACTCTCTCCGGAAGCCACCACAAGCACCTGATCGCCGCGCGGCGCGGGGGTTCTAGCAGGGCAAAAGATGCAGTCACATCAACGACTTAGCGCTTCTGCCGATTCTGGATTCTTGGATCGGCCTCGTAGAACACCTAGAATATCCATTGATGATTATGCGATTGCACAATGTCGCCAAAAAGGCGCCGCCTCGCGCCGTGTCCTCCCGCGGCATCGATAGCATTTCGACCCCATGGCTATAGCAAACACCGATTCCAGATGACTTTGACGCGGACCTTCCCTTCGCGCCCGACGCGAGCCCAGGCTCCCGTTTGCCGGGAGCGCCCATGAACGCGCCGGCCATGCCCACCCAGGAAGAACTGCAAAGCCTGGAAGACGCAGAACTCGAACAGCTGGCCCTGGAGTGGCGCGCGCGGGCATCGCGCGGCGAGCGCGACGCCTACGGCGTGGCCCACGCGCTCGAGGTCGAACTGCGCCAGCGCGTGCGCGCCAGCAACCTCCAGCAGCTGCCACCCGAAACACCGGCTCCGCCGCGCCCCTGGTGGAAGTTCTGGCAGGGGCCCTTCGGCGGCGCCAATACCCCCTCGTGAAGAAAACCGCGCCGCGCAAGCTCCATCGCGGCCACTTCGCGTTCATGCGCGCGCTGGCCCAGGGGGTGGACGAGCGCGCGAGCTGGGAACGCTACCTGCGCCTCGAGGGCGAGCATGTCGACCTGCGCACCGTGCGGCGCACCATCGCCTGGATCCGCGACGCCTTCGCCGCCGCCGCGCGGCGCGAGCACAGGCCCGGCACCGCGCGGCTCATCCTGCTCGATCCCGAGCGCTTCACCGCTTCTCCCGCGCTGCCGAGCCTCGCCGAATTCGCCGAAGCCCAAGGCCTCGCGGACTTCTCCGAAGCCGAGCAGGTCGAGGCCTACGAGGCGGCCTTTCCGCGGGCCCGCGGTGGAGGAGGGCAGGGCGGCGCGCAGCCCTCGCGCCGCGCGCGCGTCATCGCGCGCCAGCTCGAGGCGCTGCGCTGGCTCGAGGAACTGGTGGCGCAAGACCCGCGACCCGGCGACAGCGCGGCGGCGTGGCTCCATCCGGCGCTGGCCGCACGGCTCG
>CAMLCW010000051.1 GCA_946478645.1 uncultured Variovorax sp. | reverse complement strand
CTGAGCGAGCAGCTCCACCGGCACGCCCACCTCTACTACGTGCTCGATGCGCCCGAGCTGCCCGACGCCGAGTACGACCGCATGTTCCAGCGGCTGCAGGCGATCGAGGCCGAGTTTCCCGACCTGCGCACGCCCGATTCGCCGACCCAGCGCGTGGGCGGCGGGGTGCTCGACGGCTTTGCCAAGGTGCGTCACAAGGTGCCGATGCTCTCGATTCGCACCGAGACCGACATCAGCCCCGGCGGCGCGAGCGCATTCGACGCGCGCGTGCGCCGCGAACTCGGCCTGGCCGAAGATGCGCCGCAGGTCGCGTACGTCTGCGAACTCAAGTTCGACGGGCTCGCGATGAACCTGCGCTACGAGAACGGCGTGCTGGTGCAGGCCGCCACGCGCGGCGACGGCGAGGTGGGGGAAGACGTCACGCAGAACATCCGCACCGTGCGCGAGATCCCGCTGCGCCTGCACGGCGCCGCGCCGCCGGTGGTCGAGGTGCGCGGCGAGGTCTACATGAAGCGCGCCGACTTCGAGGCGCTCAACGAACGCCAGCGCGAGAAGATCGCCGCCGGCCAGAAGAACGAGAAGGTGTTCGTCAATCCCCGCAATGCCGCGGCCGGCGCGGTGCGCCAGCTCGATCCCGCCATTGCCGCGGCGCGCCCGCTGAGCTTCTTTGCCTACGGCCTCGGCGAAGTCACGCCGGCCGGCGAGGGCGGGCCCGAATTCGCGACCCAGTTCGACTGGCTGCAGCAGTTCCACGCCTGGGGCTTCCCGGTGGCGAAGCAGACGGCGCGCGCGCGCGGCGCCATCGAACTCGTCGCATTCCACGAGAACATCGGCCGCCAGCGCGATGCCTTGCCCTACGACATCGACGGCGTGGTCTACAAGGTCGACAGCATCGCGCTGCAGCGGCAGCTCGGCTTTGTCTCGCGCGAGCCGCGCTGGGCGGTGGCGCACAAGTACCCGGCCCAGGAGCAGATGACCGAGGTGCTCGGCATCGAGGTGCAGGTGGGACGCACCGGCAAGCTCACGCCCGTGGCCAAGCTCGCGCCGGTGTTCGTCGGCGGCGTGACCGTGACCAACGCCACGCTGCACAACGAGGACGAGGCGCGCCGCAAGGACGTGCGCGTGGGCGACACGGTCATCGTGCGCCGCGCCGGCGACGTGATTCCCGAGGTGGTCGGCGTGGTGCCGGAGAGCCTCGCGCGGCCCGAAGGTGAGCGCGGGCCGCTCTTCACCATGCCGCACAAGTGCCCCGTGTGCGGATCGGAGGCGCTGCGCGGGGAGGGCGAGGTCGACTACCGCTGCACCGGCGGGCTCTTCTGCGCTGCCCAGCGCAAGGAGGCCATCCTGCACTTCGCGGCCCGCCGCGCGGTCGACATCGACGGGCTGGGCGACAAGCTGGTCGAACAGCTGGTCGACGCCAACCTGATCCGCACCTTGCCCGACCTCTACAGGCTCGGCTTCGCCACGCTCGCGGGCCTCGACCGAATGGCCGGCAAATCGGCCGCGAACCTCGTCGCGGCGCTCGAGGCGTCGAAGAAGACCACGCTGCCGCGCTTCCTCTTCGGCCTGGGCATCCGGCATGTGGGCGAGAGCACCGCCAAGGACCTGGCCAAGCACTTCGGCAAGCTCGACGCGATCATGGACGCGACCGAAGAACAACTGCTCGAGGTCAACGACGTCGGGCCGGTCGTTGCGCAAAGCCTGCGTACCTTCTTCGACCAGCCGCACAACCGCGAGGTGGTCGAGCAACTGCGCGCCTGCGGCCTGACCTGGGAGGAGGGCGAGCCTGCGGCGCGTGCACCGAAGCCGCTGGCGGGCCTGACCTTCGTGATCACCGGCACCCTTCCTACGCTCAGCCGTGACGAGGCGAAGGAAAAGCTGGAAGCTGCGGGTGCGAAGGTGGCCGGTTCGGTCAGCAAGAAGACGAGCTACCTGGTGGCCGGCGAAGAGGCCGGCAGCAAGCTCGACAAGGCGCGCGACATCGGCGTCGAGGTGATCGACGAGGCGCGTATGCTGGAGCTTCTCGCCCACGGCGTTCCGGACGCCGGCGCGTAGCCCGCGACACGGGTTACCGCCGGTTACGCCACTTCACAACTGCGCAGTCAACAGGGGCTACAAGGTGGCGTTGAACACCAAAGGCTGACAAAGGAGCCACTATGCAAAGAATTCGTGCTTTCGGTATCGCCATCGTCCTCGGCGGCATCGCGCTGCTGGGCGGCTGCGCGGCCGTGCCGGGCGACCCGTACTACTCGGGCGGCGGCTACTACTCCGATGGGCCGTACTACAGCGACCCGGTCGTGGTGCCGGCGCCGGTCTACATCCAGGGCGGTGGCTACTACGACGGCGGGCGTCGCTATTACGATCGCCGCTATTACGATCGTCCGCGTTATCCGGCTGTGCGTCCGGGCTATCCGGCTGGCCGTCCGGGCTGGGGTGGTGGTGGTCGTCCGCCGCCGCCGCCAGTCGCCGGTGGCGGGGGCGGTCGGCCAGGCGTGTCGCCGGTGCCGGCCTACCGCACGCCGCCGCCCACTGGGCGGTCGCGCCTGTACACCTCGCCGGACAGCAAGGCCCCGGGCCAGCAAACGCCTCCCTGACCGCCGGGCGAACGTTCGCGGGGCCAGCACGATAATCGCGCCATGGCCATTCGCGACATCCTCAAAATGGGCGACCCGCGGCTGCTGCGCATCGCGCAGCCCGTGACCGCCTTCGACACCGACGAGCTGCACCTGCTGGTGCGCGACATGTTCGAGACCATGGCCGCGGTCAACGGCGCCGGCCTCGCGGCGCCGCAGATCGGCGTCGACCAGCAGCTCGTGATCTTCGGCACCGACGTCGTCAACCCGCGCTACCCCGACGCACCGCCCGTGCCGCGCACCGTGCTGCTGAACCCGGTGATCACGCCGATCGGCGACGAGGAAGAAGAGGGCTGGGAGGGCTGCCTCTCGGTGCCCGGCCTGCGCGGCGTGGTGCCGCGCTTCTCGAACATTCGCTACACCGGCTTCGATCCCTACGGCGATCCGATCGACCGGGTGGCGAGCGGCTTCCATGCGCGCGTGGTGCAGCACGAAGTCGATCACCTGCTCGGCAAGCTCTATCCGATGCGGGTGCGCGATTTCTCGCGCTTCGGCTATACCGATGTGCTGTTTCCGGGGCTGGACGCCGCCGACGACGACTGAGCCCTGAACGGCGCCAAAAAAAGCCGGCTTGTCGCCGGCTTCAGGTTCAGTTGTACTTGCCGCCCAGCCCGAAACGTCCGCCGCCGAACAGCGCGATCGCAAGCGCCGAGAACAGGAACATGCCCTGCAGTTCGAGCGCCCAGCCGCCCTGGCCATTCAGGGCACCGAGGTCCTTCATGTGCACGAGCCAGATCGCGACCAGCATGTTGAGCGCGACGATCAGCGCGGCCGGCCGCGTGAACAGGCCGACGATCAGCAGCACGGGCGCAATGATCTCCCCGACGTAGACGAGGTAGGCCAGCACGGCGGGCAGCCCATGGGAGGCAAGCATCCCGCCGATGCCGTCGACGCCCTTGCCGACCTTCGCGATGCCGTGCAGCAGGATGAGAATGCCGAGTGCAACGCGCAGAACGAGCTTGCCAGTGTCATCGGATTTGGTCATGTGCGGATTTCCAGGTGAAGTTGTTAGAGGCCCGTATGTTAGTGAATGCCGCGGGCAAATCGAAGCCCACGGCGTCGGGCATATGCATTCAACCGGCCGTTCTTTGGCAAGCCGCTGCGCGGCCCCGTACACTGGCTTTTGCTTACTGTTGAGGAGAACACACCAATGAAAAGCCGATTCCGTCCCGCGCTCGCCCTTGCCGCTGCCACCGCCATGCTCGCCGTTGCCGCGCCGGCCCTTGCCGGCAAGACCCTCGATGCGGTCAAGCAGCGCGGCACCCTCAAGTGCGGCGTGACCAACGGCGTGGCGGGCTTCTCCGCGCCCGACACGCAGGGCAACTGGTCGGGCCTCGACGTCGACACCTGCCGCGCCATCGCCGCGGCGGTGCTCGGTGACGGCAAGAAGGTCGACTTCGTGCCGCTCAATTCGCAACAGCGCTTCTCGGCCCTGCAGGCCGGCGAGATCGACATCCTCGCGCGCAACACCACCTGGACGCTCACGCGCGATGCCTCGCTGGGTTTCAACTTCACCACCATCACCTACTACGACGGACAGGGCTTCCTGGTGCCGAAGAAGCTCAAGGTGACGAGCGCCAAGCAGCTCAAGAACGCCACCATCTGCACGCAGTCGGGCACCACCAACGAGAAGAACGTATCCGACTACTTCCGCGCGCAGAACATCCCGGTCAAGACCGTCGTGTTCGAGAGCTTCGAGGCTTCGTTCAAGGCCTTCTTCTCGGGCCGCTGCCAGGCCTTCACCACCGACGCCTCGGCGCTCGCGGGACTGCGCAACAAGGAAGCGCAGAACCCCGACGACTACCTGATCCTGCCCGAGCTGATCTCCAAGGAGCCGCTCGCGCCGCTGGTGCGCCGCGGCGACGACGAGTGGTTCGCGATCACCAAGTGGGTGCCGAATGCGCTCATCGAGGCCGAGGAGTACGGCGTCACGCAGGCCAACGTCGACCAGCTCAAGGCCGCCAGCAAGGACCCGGCGCAGCAGCGCCTCGTGGGCACGGGTGAAGACCTCGGCAAGCTGCTCGGCCTCGACAAGGAATGGTCGTACCGCGCGATCAAGGCCGTGGGCAACTACGGCGAGATGTTCGAGCGCAACGTCGGGCCCAAGTCGGTGCTGAAGCTGCCGCGCGGCGCCAACAACCTCTGGAGCAAGGGCGGCCTGATCTACGCACCCCCGGTGCGATGAGCGTGCGGCCATCGCGCCGCGGTGTCTGGCTGGCCTGGGGCCTCCAGGCGCTGCTGGTGCTGGCCGTGCTGGCCGGTGCCGCCTGGGTGGTGAACCATGCGCTCGAGGTGCTGCGCGCACGCGGTGTGCGCTCGGGCTTCGACTTCCTGACCGAGCCCGCGGGCTTCCCCATCAGCGAAGGCTGGCTCGATTTCGACGCGAGCCAGCCGTCGTGGCGGGCCTTCCTCGCGGGCCTCGTCAATACGGTGCGCGCGGCCGTGCCGGCGGCCATCTTCTCGGTCGTGCTCGGCACGCTGATCGGCATTGGCCGGCTCGCGCCGCACGTGCTGCTGCGCGGCATCTGCACCGCCTACGTCGAGCTGCTGCGCAACGTGCCGCTGCTCGTGCAATTGCTGATGCTGGCCTTCGCCATCGCCAACCTGCTGCCCGACCCGACCGAGCCTCTGCGCTTGCTGCCGGGCGTCTGGCTCAGCAAGGGCGGCCTGAACGTGCCTTGGCCCGTCGCGGGCGAGGGCGGCTGGTGGCCCTCGCACCTCGAATGGCCCGAGCGCGGAAATTTCGGCGTTTTCGGCGGTGCGGCGCTGAGCCCTGAATACGTGACCATCGTCGCGGGCCTGTCGCTGTACTCGGCGGCCTTTGTGGCCGAGATCGTGCGCGCGGGCATCCTTTCCGTTTCGCAGGGCCAGGTGCTGGCCGGGCAGGCGCTGGGCTTCGGCACAGTGCAGCAGCTGCGGATCGTGATCCTGCCGCAGGCGCTGCGGGTGATCGTGCCCTCGCTGACGAACCAGCTGCTGAGCCTGACCAAGAACTCGTCGCTCGCGGTGGCGGTGGGCTATCCGGAGCTGGTGTCGGTGGCCAACACCACCATCGGTTCCAACGGCCGCGCCTTCGAGTGCATCGCGATCATCATGGCGGTGTACCTGCTGCTGTCGCTCGTGATCTCGCTCGGCATGAACCGCTACAACGCGCGCGTCGCACTGCGGGGCTGGCAATGAGGCAGCGTACGGGACCGATCGCCTGGCAGAGCGAGCTCTGGGGTTCGCCGCTGCGCGCATTGGCCACGGTGGCGTTGCTCGCGCTGCTGGCATGGGGTGGTTGGCTGGCGCTCGACTGGGGTGTGCTGCATGCGGTGTTCCGGCCCGATGCCGAGGCCTGCCGCGCACTGCAGCACGGCGCCTGCTGGGGCGTGGTGGCGGAGAAATGGCGGCCGATGCTGTTCGGCCGCTTCCCGTACGAGGCGCAATGGCGTCCGGCCGTCGCGGTGGTGCTGTTGTCGGCCGTGACCGTGCTCAGTGCCTGGCCGCGCACCTGGCGCTGGTGGCTGGCGCCCGTGTGGCTGCTGTCGCTGGCGCTCTACGTGCTGCTGATGCGTGGCGGCGTGCTGGGTCTGGCCTATGTGCCGACCAGCCGCTGGGGGGGCCTGCCGCTCACGATCGGGCTCGCCGTGGTGGGCCTGGCGCTGGCCTTTCCGCTCGCGCTGCTGCTGGCGCTCGGGCGGCGCTCGCACTGGCCGGTGTTCCGCACCTTGAGCGCGAGCTACATCGAACTGGTGCGCGGCGTGCCGCTGATCTCGGTGCTGTTCATGGCGTCGTTCCTGCTGCCGCTGTTGTGGCCCGCGGGCTGGCAGCCCGATGTGCTGGTGCGCGTGCTCGCGGGCCTGGCCCTGTTCGTCGCGGCCTACATGGCCGAGATCGTGCGCGGCGGCCTGCAGGCCGTGCCGCGCGGACAGACCGAGGCCGCCATGGCGCTGGGCTTCGGCCGCTGGCCGGTGCAGCGCGACATCGTGCTGCCGCAGGCGTTGCGGCTCGTGGTGCCGGCGCTGACCAACAACGTGGTCGGCACGCTGAAGGACACCTCGCTGGTCACCGTGGTCGGGCTGTTCGAGCTGACCGGCGCGCTGGGCCTTGCGCTCGGCGGCGACCCGACCTGGCGGCCGTTCTATCTCGAAGGCTACCTGTTCATCGCGGCGATCTACTGGGTGCTGTGCTTCGGGCTCTCGCGCTACAGCATCTGGCTCGAGCGCCGGCTCGCGGGCGAGGCGGCCTGAACCGCGCCCTGCGCGAAAGCGCGGGCGTGGTCTTCCTGCAGCCCGAGCGCGATCGCCTTGGCCTGCGGCGGCTTGGTCATCAGGCTCACCGCGATCACGATGGCCGCATTGATGGCCATCGCGATGAGGCCCGCCTCCCACTGCGGCACGGTGGCCGCCCAGAACTTCGCTGCGAACGGCGCAAGCAGCGCGACGAAGCCCGCGACCAGCCCCGCGAGCACGCCGAGCGCGGTCGTGCGTTTCCAAAGGAACCCGAGGAACACGCCGGGGGCCAGCATGCCGATCGCCGAATAGGCGTCGAGCAGGATCTTGACCAGCGACCCCTTCTGGCTCACCGACAGCCAGACGGCGAAGGCCGCAAAGACCACCAGTGAGCCGCGAGACAGCGCCAGCGACGCACGCTCGCTCAGGTCGCTCTTGAACGGGCGCACCACATTGCGCGTGAAGATCGATCCGGCCGTCAACAGCAGCAGCGAGCCGGGCGCCAGCGCCAGCAGAAAGCCCGTGCCGGCCAGCAGCCCGACCATCCATGCGGGATAGCGGTCGGACACGAACTGCAGCAGCGCCGCGTTGAGGTTGCCGTCCGGCGGCTGCGTCTGCGCCAGCAGCGCCGCGAAGCCGAGCAGGATGATGAAGAAATACGCCAGCGAATACAACGGCTGCCAGATCGCGTTGCGGCGGATGGCCGTCGCGCTGTGCGCCGTGTACGACATCTGGAACAGGTGCGGAAACACCCAGTTCCCCAGCGCGATGTTGATTGCTGAGGTCATGAGCCAGATCGCCGTGGTCGGCGAGGCGGGATCGAGGCCGGGAAACTTGCCGATGCCCGGGTGCTTCGCCTCGGCCATCGAGAACAGGTCGAGCAGCGAGGCCGCGCCCACCTTGCTGGCCACGGTGACGCTGAGCAGCACCACCACCACGACCATGAGCACGTCCTTCACGCCCGCAGCGAAGGCTGCGGAGCGCACGCCGGCGACGAAGACGAACGCGATCATCAGGACGCCGGCGCCGATGGTCGCAGCCTGGCTCGTGATGTGGCTGCCCAGCGTCAGCTGGACGATCAGCCCCAGGCTCACCAGCTGGATCTGCACGTAGACCACCAGCGAGGCGATGCCGATCAGCCCGGTCAGCACGCCGAGCCATGGCGCCTCGTAGCGGGCGGCGAAGAAGTCGGACTGGGTGACGAGCCGGGCGATGCGCCCGGCGCGCCAGATGCGCGGCATGAGCCAGTACCCGATCGCGTAGCTCAGCGACACCGAGCAGAAGGCGAGGTAGGCCGGCGCACCCAGCGCCCAGGCATAGCCCGATATGCCGAGCACGGCGAAGGTCGTGTAGACCTCGCCGGCATTCATGAACCAGAAGATCAGCGTGCCGAGGCTGCGGCCGCCGACAGCCCAGTCGGCAAAGTTCTGTGCCCGGCGCGTGCGCCGGCCGTAGGTGATGGCGCCGGCGACCGTTCCGAGCAGGATGGCGAGGACGATGGCGAGCGTCATGGTGTGCCGTCCTCGTGCATCTTTCGGCTGTGCGCGAGGAAGTCGGCTTCTTCTGCCTCCACGCCAGCGTTCGCATCGAGGCGGAACACGATCGCGATGACCACGGTGGTCAGAACGATGCCCGCCATCTGCCAGAACATGGGGAAGGGCAGGCCGAAAGGCGTCAGCGCGACATCGTTCACCACGGGTGCCAGGAAGGCTTGCCAGATGAACGGGAACACAAGCAGCCAGCGATGCCAAAGACGCGGGCGCACCGGGCGTGCGGCGGGAGAGGGATCGGCCATTTCTGCTCCTGTAAAGTTGGACTGCACACTTTCGGATCCGAAGTGTGCAGAGAAAATGCACGCCGTACAACCGGAATTTCACACGCAATGGCCTCAATCGCCTCTTTGAGCGGATGAGCTGCTTCGCAACCTTGTTCGCTTGACGTGAAGCCGGTCGGTCCATAACATTTTCCAGGATGTGCTGTACTACTGCACGCAACGAGAAAAGGAAAGACCCGCCCGATGATCGGTGAGCGACTGAAGGAATTGCGAACGGCGCACCGCCTGTCGCTGCGCGAGCTGGCGGCGCAAGCGGGTGTGTCCGCAACGCTGCTGAGCCAGATCGAGCGCGGCGTCACCGATCCCAGCCTCGAGACGCTGCGCCGCCTGGCCGGCGTGTTCGGCGAATCGGTCTCCTCGCTGTTCTCGGACCCGGCGCCGCCGACGGTCTGGATCAGCCGCCCGGGCCAGCGTTCGATGCTCACTGCGCCGAAGGGGCAGGTTGCCTACGAACGGCTGACCGCCGGCACCGGCCAGCTCGAAGTGCTGCGCGCGGTGCTGCAGCCGGGACAGCTCTCGGCCGACGAACCGCGCGGCCACGCTTCGGCCGAGTGCGTCTATGTCGTCTCGGGCGCGCTCGTGGCGCAAGTGGCGGGCGTGGACTACGCGTTGAAGGCGGGCGAGAGCATTTCCTTCGACGCACGGCTGCCGCACCGCTACCTGAATGCCTCGCCGGCACCGGCCGAGATCATCCTGTCAGTCACCCCACCGAACCCCTGAACCATGAACACACCGACCCTCCCCGACGACGGCGCATTCACGCTCTACGACCTGCGCGTCGAAGTGGTCGCGCCCGAAGGCGCGCGGCTCTATTGCAACGCCAAGGCCGGCGACTACTTCGAGTTGCGCGGCGAGCTGCTGCACCTCCCCGAAGGCCAGGGCTTCTCGATCTACTCGCTGGGCGCCTTGCTGCCGCTGCTCGCCGCCAAGCAGCGGCCCACCGACGCCAACGACTGGATGAGCACCGATGCCGAAGTGGCGTGTCCCGATCCGAATTGCCCATCGCGCTTTCGCATCACGCGCACCGGCACACGTGTTTTCCGCCACGCCGACACGACGGCCGTCACCCATCCTTCGAAGGCCAATCCATGAGCACCATCCCGCGCATCGACCTCGCACCCGACTACGCGATCTCCCGCCTGCTGAAGGGCGGCTGGCAACTGGCCGGCGGACATGGCGGCATCGACCGTGCCACCGCCCTCGACGACATGGCTGCCTACTACGAGGCCGGCATCACCACCTTCGATTGCGCCGACATCTACACCGGCGTGGAAGAACTGATCGGCGAGTTCAGGCGCGCCTACACCGCGCGCCGCGGCAAGGACGCGCTCGCGCAATTGCGCGTGCATACCAAGTTCGTGCCCGATCTCGCGACGCTCGCGCAGATCGACAGGCGCCAGGTCGAACGGACGATCGACCGGTCGCTGCAACGCCTCGGCCTCGAGCGGCTCGATCTGGTGCAGTTCCATTGGTGGGACTACGGCGTGCCGCGCTATGTCGAGGTGGCGCACTGGCTGCAGGAGCTGCAGCGAGCCGGCAAGATCGAGTTGCTGGGCGGCACCAACTTCGATACCGCGCGGGTGCACGAGCTCGTCGAGGCCGGGGTGCCGCTGCGCACGATGCAGGTGCAGTACTCGCTGCTCGACCAGCGGCCGCAGCCCAAGCTCGCGCCGTATTGCGCGGCGTCGGGCATCCAGCTGCTGTGCTACGGCAGCGTGGCGGGCGGATTCCTCTCGGAGCGCTGGCTCGGCGCGAGCGAGCCGCAGGCGCCCTACGAGAACCGGTCGCTCGTCAAGTACAAACTCATCATCGACGACTTCGGCGGGTGGGATCTGTTCCAGCAGTTGCTCCTGGCGCTCCAGACGGTGGCGCAGCGGCATGGCGTGTCGATTTCAACGGTGGCGATGCGCTGGGTGCTGCAGCAACCGCAGGTCGCTGGCGTGATCGTCGGCGTGCGGCGCGGCGACCATTTGGCGGACCATCTGAAGGTGCTGTCGTTGCAGCTCGATGCGGCGGATCTCGCCACGCTCGATGCGGTGCTGGCACGGCGCCGGCCACTCGACGGCGACGTGTATGCGGTCGAGCGCGACATCGAGGGCCGCCATGGCCGCGTGATGAAGTACGACCTCAACGACAAGCCGCACTGACCGAGCCTCGCCGCAGGGCGGGGCGGACGGGCAGGTTTCCGCTAGCCGGCCAGCGCCTTGTCGACCAGCTGCTGCGCCTCTTCGAGGATGCGGCCCAGGTGCTCCGGCCCCTTGAAGCTCTCGCCGTAGATCTTGTAGATGTCCTCGGTGCCCGAGGGCCGCGCCGCGAACCAGCCGTTCTCGGTCACCACCTTCAGGCCGCCGATGGCCGCGCCATTGCCGGGGGCGTGGCTCAGTACCTGCTCGATCTTCTCGCCGGCGAGCTCGGTCGACTTGACCTGTGCGGGCGACAGGCCCGAGAGCTTCTTCTTCTGTGCGACGGTGGCCGCCGCGTCGACGCGGTTGGCCACTGGCCGACCCAGCGCCTCGGCCAGTTCGGCGAAGCGCTCGCCCGGGTCGCGGTCGGTGCGCGCGGCGATCTCGGCCGAGAGCAGCGCCGGCACCATGCCGTCCTTGTCGGTGGTCCAGACGGTGCCGTCGCGCCGCAGGAAGGTGGCGCCGGCGCTCTCTTCGCCGCCGAAGCCGAGCGACGCATCGACCAGCCCGTCGACGAACCACTTGAAGCCCACCGGCACTTCGTACAGCGTGCGGCCGAGCCGGGCGGCCACGCGGTCGATCATGCGGCTGCTGACCACCGTCTTGCCCACGGCCGCCTGCGCGGGCCATTGCGGGCGGTGCGTGAAGAGGTAGTCGACCATCACGGCAAGGTAGTTGTTGGGCTGCAATAGCCCGGCGCTGCGCGTCACGATGCCATGGCGGTCGTGGTCGGTGTCGCAGGCAAAGGCGATGCCGAAGCGCTCCTTGAGGCCGATGAGCTGGTGCATGGCATCGGGCGACGACGGATCCATGCGGATGCGGCCGTCCCAGTCGAGCGACATGAAGCGGAAGGTGGGGTCGACCTCGTCGCGCAGCACGTGCAGGCGCTCGAGCTTGTAGCGCTCGGCGATCGCGGGCCAGTAGCGCACGCCCGCGCCGCCGAGCGGATCGACGCCGAGCTCGACCGGCACGCCGCGGATCGCGTCCATGTCGAGCACCTGCGCGAGGTCTTCGACATAGGTGTTGAGATAGTCATGGCGGTGCGTGGTCGACGCGCGCAGCGCGCGTTCGAGCGGCATGCGCTTCACGCCTTCGAGGCCGTTGGCGAGAAAGCCGTTGGCCGCGGCCTCGACCGCCGAGGTGATGTCGCCGCCGGCGGGCCCGCCATGGGGCGGGTTGTACTTGTAGCCGCCGCTCTCGGGTGGGTTGTGCGAGGGCGTGATGACGATGCCGTCGGCCAGGCCGCTGGTGCGCCCGCGGTTGTAGCGCAGGATCGCGTGCGACACCGCGGGCGTGGGCGTGTACTCGTCGTCCTGCGAGAGCATCAACTCGACACCGTTGGCCGCGAACACTTCCACCGCGCTGTCGAAGGCGGGGGTGGAAAGCGCGTGCGTGTCGATGCCGACGAACAGCGGGCCGTCGATGCCTTGCTTCTTGCGATGGTCGGCAATCGCCTGGCTGATCGCCAGCACGTGCCATTCGTTGAAGCCGTTGTCGAGCGACGAACCGCGATGCCCCGAGGTGCCGAAGGCCACGCGCTGCGCGGGCACCGACGGATCGGGCCGGTGGCTGTAATAGGCGGCCACGAGCCGCGGCACGTTCACCAGCAGGTCGGTCGGGGCCGGTTGGCCGGGGAGGGCGGTGGCACAGGATGGCTTGGAAGCAGGACTCATCTTTGGGTTCTCGGGCTCGGGGATTTTTCAAGGAAAGGATGCGGCGGCGGCCGGCGCCGCATGCGCCGCGGCCAGGCCGACCCAGGGTTCTAATATGATTTCGCGGTGCTCGCCGGTGTCAAGGTGTAGCGAGTCCCATGCGAACGTAAGCAGCCACCGCCCATCGCATTCCATCGATCGAGTCTTCCAGCCACCGCCTCTTGTCGCTCCAACCACCACGCTCCCCGGCTACGGACCTGCATGATGCGGGTTTCAAGCGCCTCCCGCCCGACGAGGTGCTGCGTCCGCTGATCGCCGGCTGGGCGCGCGAGGGCAGGCGCTGCACGGTGGCGTGCTTCATCGACCTCGACCGCTTCGCCGAGATCAACCGGCGCCTGGGCATGGCCGGCGGCAATGCCGCGCTCGAAGAGGCGCACCGCCGCCTGCGGGCGCAGATGCCGCGCGAAGGCGTGCTTGCGCGACTGAACGGCGACGAGTTTGCCGCGGTGTTCGCGGCCATCGGCAGCCCGCAATGCCACCAGGTGCTCGAACGCATGCTCGCCGAGCTGGCCAGGCCCTGGAAATGGGGCGGCCATACGGTCGATCTCCAGGGCAGCCTCGGCGCGCGGCTGCTCGATGCCGAAGGGCCGCCGCCCGAGCTCGCGCTGCGCCAGGCGAGCCATGCCGCCTACCTCGCCAAGCGCGCGGGCGACGGCCGCGTGCATTACTTCGACGCGCCACAAGCCCGTGTCGACGAGCAGCTCGTGAAGGCGCGCCGGCGTATCCAGGAAGGCCTGGAGCGTGACGAGTTCTTCCTTTGCTACCAGCCCAAGGTCGACATGCAGCGCGGCGTCATGGTGGGCGTCGAGGCGCTCATCCGCTGGCAGCATCCCGAGCGCGGCCTGCTGCAGCCCGGGCAGTTCGTGCCGCTGACCGAGGGCGACGAACTCGCCGAACGCATGGGCGACTGGGTCATCGGCGCGGCGCTGCGGCAGGCGCACGAATGGCGCGCGGCGGGGCTGCGCACCGCGATCAGCGTGAACGTGAGCCCGCAGCACATGATGCGCTGGGACTTCGTCGATCGCCTCGCGCAGCAACTCGCGCGCTTTCCGCGCCTGGGCGCCGGCACGCTCGAGCTCGAGATCCTCGAGACCACCGCCATCAGCAAGTTCTCGGTCGTTGCCAATTTCGTAGAGGCCTGCAAGAACCTCGGCGTGCCGGTGGCGATCGACGACTTCGGCACCGGCTACTCGTCGCTGACCTACCTGCGCCAGCTGCCGGTGAACTCGGTCAAGATCGACCAGTCCTTCATCCGCGGCATGCTCGAGAGCGCGCAGGACCGTGCGATCGTGCAGGGCATCCTTGCGCTGCTGAAGGCGCTCGACCGCACCGCCGTGGCCGAGGGCGTGGAAACGCTCGCGCACGGCGAGGCGCTGCTTGCGATGGGCTGCACGCTCGCGCAGGGCTACGGCATCTCGATGCCGCTGGCGGCCGGCGAGATACCGCGCTGGGTGAAGGACTTCGAGCGCGTGCCGCTCTGGGCGCCGCATCAGCACCGCACGCAGGCGCTGCCGTCGGCCAGGAGCGCGGCGTCAGGCGGGTGAGGCGCGGCGGCGGCGCTTGACGGCGTACATGGCGGCGTCGGCCTGCCGCAGCGCTTCGTCGGCGCCGGCGCTGCGCGGATCGACGGCCACCGCGCCGACGCTCGCGCCGTCGTAGTGCAGCGCGACGTGGTGCAGCGGAAAGTCGCCGGCCGTCGCCGCAGCGACGCGCGCGCCGAACGTCTCGGCCGCGGTCTGCAAATCCGGGTCCTCGAGCGCGGGACCCGGGCAGGCCACCACGAACTCGTCGCCGCCCAGGCGGGCCAGCAGGTCGCCGGCGCGTAGGCTTTGCTGCAGCCGGCGCGCCATGGCCACGAGGAACGCGTCGCCGGCATCGTGACCGTGCAGGTCGTTGACCGACTTGAATCCGTCGAGATCGATGAAGGCGACCACCACGGCGCGGCCGTCGCGCTCGGCCTGGGCCAGCATCCGGCGCAGCTCGTCGAGGAACGCGCGCCGGTTCGGCAGGTTCGTGAGCGCATCGGTCGCGGCGCGGGTGGCGAGTTCGGCGTTGGCTTCGGTCAGGCGCTGGAGCAGCTGCTCGCGCTCCACGTGCTGGCCGATCAGCCGTGCAAACAGGCTCAGCACGTTGAACGCGTTGGCCGGCAGCGGCCGGCTCTCGGCGCTCGCGGCGCACAGCGTGCCGTACAGCCCGCCGCTGTCGGTGCGCACCGGCGTGCTCACATAGGTCTGGATGCCGAGCTGCCGTGCGGCGTCGGAGTCGCCCCAGCATTCGGCGACGTTGTCGGTGTAGACGCGGCCCTCGTCGAGGGCGCGCTTGCAGAGGGTGTCGCCCCAGGGCACGGCCAGCCCCTCGGGAATCTGCATCTGCCGCACGTTGCGGGCATAGAGGATGTGCTGCAGGCCCTGTTCCGCATCGATCCGGGTCAGGTAGGTGGACTCGAGGCCCGTCACCGCCTCGAGCATCTCGAGCATGGGGCGCGTCAGGTCCTCGAGCGTCCTGGCGGACGAGACCGAGGTTGAAAGTTGGCTCAGCAGTGGATCCATGGGCTGCATTCTGCCGGGCAGCGTCTCAGGCTTCCAGCGCGTCCATGAGCTCGGTCTCGATCGCGAGCTGCGTCTTCTGGCCCTGCAGTTCGGGGCCGCTGATCAGGAAGGTGTCTTCCACGCGCTCGCCGAGCGTCGTGATCTTGGCGAGCTGCAGGTTCAGGTGGTGCCGCGCGAGCACGCGCGCCACCGAATACAGCAGCCCGGCGCGGTCGCTGGCCGAGATGTTGAGCAGCCAGCGCTGCGCCTTGTCGTCGGGCAGCAGGCTGATGCGCGGCTTGATCGGGAAGCTGCGCACGCGCCGCGACACCCGCCCCACGCTCGGTGCGGGCAGTTCGTCGGCCTGGGTGAGCGTCTGGCCGAGCCCGGCCTCGACCATGTTGATCAGGTCGCGGTAGTGATCGGGCATGAAGGTCGTCACGATCTGGAAAGTGTCGAGCGCGTAGCCGTTGGTCGTGGTGTGGACCTTGGCGTCGAGGATGCTGAACGACGACTGGTCGAAGTAGCCGCAGATGCGCGCGAACAGGTCGGGCTGGTCGGGCGTGTAGACCACCACCTGCAGGCCCTCGCCGACCGGCGACAGCCGCGCCCGCACGATCGGCGGCGCCTTCGGGTCGACCGGCACCTTGGCTGGCGGCACGAAGCGCGACAGCTGCTTGGCATGCCACGCGATCTCGCTGGCGTCATGGCGCATGAAGTAGCGCACGTCGAGCGTGTCCCAGAGCGCCTTGTGCGCCTCGAAGGGCTGCGCATGGAGCGCGAGCTGCACCAGCGCCTCGCGCTTGCGCGATTCGACCTCGGCGTCGGGGTCGGGCATGCGCCCGCCGAGTGCGCGCAGCGTGTAGCGGTAGAGGTCTTCGAGCAGCTTGCCCTTCCAGGCATTCCACACCCGCGGCGAGGTGCCGCGGATGTCGGCCACCGTCAACAGGTAGAGCGCCGTGAGGTAGCGCTCGTTGCCCACGCGCCTGGCGAAGGCGCCGATCACGTCGGGGTCGCCGAGGTCCTGCTTCTGCGCCACCTGGCTCATCACGAGGTGCTCGGCCACCAGGAATTCGATCAGCTTCGCGTCCTCGCGCGAAATGCCGTGCTGCCTGCAGAAGCGCTGCACGTCGCGCGCGCCGAGCGTGGAATGGTCGCCGCCGCGGCCCTTGGCGATATCGTGGAACAGCGCCGCCACGTAGAGGATCCAGGGCTTGTCCCAGCCCGCGGCGAGCTGCGAGCAGAACGGGTATTCATGCGCATGCTCGGCAATGAAGAAGCGGCGCACGTTGCGCAGCACCATCAGGATGTGCTGGTCGACCGTGTACACATGGAACAGGTCGTGCTGCATCTGCCCGACGATGCTGCGAAACACCCGCAGGTAGCGCCCCAGCACCGAGGTCTGGTTCATCAGCCTGAACGCATGCGTGATGCCGTAGGGCTGCTGCAGGATGCGCATGAAGGTCTGGTGGTTCGCCGGATCGTTGCGGAACCGGCTGTCCATGACGTGGCGAGCGTTGTAGAGCGCGCGCAGCGTGCGCGCCGACAGGCCCTTGACGCCGATGGTCTTCTGGTAGAGCAGGAAGGTCTCCAGCACGGCGTGCGGCTCGCGCTCGTAGAGGTCGTCGCTGGCGATCTCGATCAGGCCGGCGCGCTCGTAGAAGCGCTCGTTGATCGGCGTTTGATGCTCGTCGGCCGGCTGCAGCCGTTCGGCGATGTTCAGCAGCAGGATCTGGTTGAGCTGCGTGACCGCCTTGGCCGCCCAGTAATAGCGCCGCATCAGCGCCTCGCTCGCCTTGCGCTGCGACTCGCCTTCGTAGCCGAAGGTCGCCGCCACGGCGGTCTGCAGGTCGAACACCAGCCGGTCTTCGCGCCGGTTGGCGATCACGTGCAGACGGGCGCGGATCAGCGAGAGCAGGGCCTCGTTGCGCTTGATCTGCTGCGCCTCGAACGGCGTCGCGAGGCCGTTCTTGGCCAGATCGTCCCAGCGGCTGCCGAAGCCCGCGGCCTTGGTCATCCAGAGGATGGTCTGCAGGTCGCGCAGGCCGCCCGGCGATTCCTTGCAGTTGGGCTCGAGCGCGTAGGGCGTGTTGTCGTACTTCTGGTGGCGATGGCGCATTTCCTGCGACTTGGCCACGAAGAACGCCTCGGGATCGATGGCCTCGGCGAAGCGGCCGCAGAAGGTGGTGAAGAGCTTCCTGTCGCCGGTGACGAGGCGTGCCTCGAGCAGCGAGGTCTGGACCGTGACGTCCTTCTCGGCTTCGGCCAGGCATTCGTCGAGCGTGCGCACGCTCGAACCGATCTCGAGGCCCGCATCCCAGCAGTGGCCGATGAAGGCCTCGATGCGCGACGGTTCGATGCCTCCGTCCTGCCCGTCGGGCGGCAGCAGCAGCAGCACGTCGACGTCCGAATACGGAAACAGCTCGCCGCGGCCGAAGCCGCCCACGGCGACCAGCGCCAGCGCGTTGCCGAAGCCCGCCTCGTTCCAGAGCGTGCACAAGGTACGGTCGGCCAGCGCGGACAGCTGCCGCAGCACGGCATGCACGCTGCGCGTGGGCGCGCGTGCGAAGCGCAGGGTGTCGAAGAGCGCCAGCTTCCTGGCGCGATAGTTCTCGCGCAGCGTGGCAACGTCGAGCTTGGCGGGTTCGATCACGGCCGTGGCGCGCTCAATTTCTCAGGTCTTGGTGGCGGCGACGAACGAGGGCAGGGGCGGGCTGCCTTCGGACAGCGTCAGCACCTCGTAGCCGGTTTCGGTGACCAGCACCGTGTGCTCCCACTGGGCCGAGAGCGAGTGGTCGCGCGTGACGATGGTCCAGCCGTCGTACTTGCCGCCCTTGAAGTCTTCCTTCACCTCGCGCCGGCCGGCGTTGATCATGGGCTCGATCGTGAAGATCATGCCGGGCTTGAGCTCCTCGAGCGTGCCGGGGCGGCCGTAGTGCAACACCTGCGGTTCCTCGTGGAAGCGCTGGCCGACGCCGTGGCCGCAGAACTCGCGTACCACCGAGAAGCCGTGCCCCTCGGCGAACTTCTGGATCGCATGGCCGATGTCGCCGAGGTGGGCGCCGGGGCGCACCTGCAGGATGCCGTGCCACATCGCCTCGAAGGTGAGCGCGCAGAGGCGCTTGGCCGCGATGGAGGCGTCGCCGACGACGAACATGCGGCTGTTGTCGCCGAACCAGCCGTCCTTGATGACGGTGACGTCGATGTTCATGATGTCGCCCTTCTTCAAGGGCTTGTCATTGGGAATGCCGTGGCAGACCACGTGGTTCACCGAGGTGCAGAGCGACTTCGGGAACGGCACGCTGCTCGCCCCCATGTAGCCCACCGTGGCCGAGGTGGTGCCCTGCCTGGCCATGTATTCAGCGGCCAGCCGGTCGATTTCATTCGTGGTGACGCCGGGCTTGACGAAGGGGGTGAGGTAGTCCAGCACCTCGGAGGCCAGGCGGCAGGCGACGCGCATGGCTTCGATGCCCGCCGCGTCTTTATAGGTAATGCTCATGGCCCGAATTATCCCATTCAGTGAATCAGCCTGCCCCCAACGCGGGGCACTTCGTGTCCCCGCTGCCCCCCGAGGGGGGCGACCAACTTGGGGCGGCCCGGCGTTGGCCTAAAATTCCGGGTTAACGCGGATGACCCCAGTCAGCGGCCGTCCGCCTCGATCCTGACCTCCAACGCGGCCCTCGAGGCCACCATCCGACCGTGACGCAGCCCGCACCCCAAGCCCTCCCCGTCGTAACCCTGTTCGAGGGCGGCAGCGCACTCAGCGATTTCCGCGCGCGGCAGCTGCTGCCGAAGCTGGCGGCCATCGATCCGCGCATCGAGGGCATTTCGGCGCGCTTCGTGCACCTCGTGGTGACCGACGCGGCGCTCGACGCCGCGGCCCGCGAGCGCTTCGGGGCGCTGCTGACCTACGGCGAACCCTTCGAGGCGCCGGCCGCCAAGGCCGCCGCCTCGGTGGTCGTCACGCCGCGCCTGGGCACGGTCTCGCCCTGGGCCTCCAAGGCCACCGACATCGCCCACAACTGCGGCCTGGCACTGCGCCGCGTCGAGCGGGTCACGCAATACCACCTGAAGCTCAAGGCGCCGCTGATCGGCAAGGCCCCGGTGCTCGAAGGCGACGCGCTGGCCGCGGTGGCCGGGCCGCTGCATGACCGCATGACCGAATCGGTGCTCGCCAACGTCGAGCAGGCCGCGAGCCTGTTCAGCGAACTGCCGGCCCAGCCGATGGCGCTGGTCGACGTGCAGGGCGGCGGCCGCGCGGCGCTGGTGGCGGCCAACACCGGCTTCGGGCTCGCGCTCGCCGAGGACGAGATCGACTACCTGGTCGAGGCCTTCACGCGGCTCGGGCGCAACCCGAGCGACGTCGAGCTGATGATGTTCGCCCAGGCCAACAGCGAGCATTGCCGCCACAAGATCTTCAACGCCGACTTCACCATCGACGGCGTGGCGCAGCCGC
>CAMLCW010000050.1 GCA_946478645.1 uncultured Variovorax sp. | reverse complement strand
GTTCGCCGAGCGCGCGCGCGAGCGTGTGCACCACCTGCCGCGGCGTGACCTGCCAGTGCACGTGGTTCTCGTCGACGTCGAGCTTGCGCTGGTTGAACTTGAAGGCCGAGATGCCGCCCGGGTTCACCACCTTGATGCCCATGGCCTTGCTGGCATTGAGGGTCCAGCCCGCGTAGTCGCGGATGCGCTCGAAGTCCCAGCCCTCGGCCAGCATGCGCAGGAACAGCTCGTCGTTGCCGAGCATCACGTACGCCCCGTGGTCGAGGATCGGTATGTCGCCCATCTCCATGTGCGTGTGGCGCGCGTTGCAGGCCATCATCGCGGGCTCGAACGCGGCCGTGTAGCCCATCTCGACGTAGCGGTAGCCGGTGGCGAGCGTGCCGGGCGCGCACTGGCCGCACGAGGCCATCTCGAGCAGGTTGTCGGGCAGCGCGAACGGATTGGCGTTGGCGCGGTGGTCCTCGGGCAACAGCATGCGCGCGAGATTGACCTTGCCGCCGCCGATGTGGGTGTGCATGTCGATGCCGCCGGCCATCGCGATGCAGCCCGAGATGTCGATCTCCTCGGTCGCGGTTTCGCCAGGCAGCAGCGCGACCATCCGGCCGTCGCGCACGTACAGGTCGCGCACCTCGTCGCAGCCGTTCGCCGGGTCGATGACGCGGCCGCCGCGCAGCCGCAGCGTGGCCGTCATTGCACGCGCTCCTTCTTCAGCATGCGCACTGCCTGCGCCATGCGCCGCAGCACCTCGGCCACGCCGGGCAGGCCGTCGTCGTAGAGCGCGCGCAGCGGCAGCAGCACCGAGCCGTCGGTGCGGAACAGGTGGCCCGCGGCGCCGATGCCGGGCGTCGAGACCGGGATGAACACCCGCACGCGCGCATCCAGCGCCTCGCGCATGCGCGGGTGGCCGAGCACGATGCAGGGCATGTCGACCGGCGGCGGCGCCGGCTCGGGGCCATAGCTCCACACCCACAGCAGCGTGTCGACCGTGCCCTCGGCCAGCAGGCGCGCCGCATCGAAGGCGAGCGGCTCGTGCTCGAGGCCCGCGGGCCCGGCGCGCGAACGCAGCGGCAGGCCCGACAGCCAGGCGAACACCTGGTTCACGGTGGCCGCGCCGTCACCGCCGCCCAACGACAGCGCGGCCGCGCGGGTGCTGCGGTTCAGCGTGGCGACGATGCGCTGGATCGCCTCGATGACCAGCGCGCCCTGTGCCGGCAGGCGGGCCGGCTCGTACACCAGCACCGCGTAATGCGCGGCCTGCAGCGCTTTCGACAGCGCGGCCAGGCCGGGCGGCACGCGCGCATCGCCGGCCCGCACTCGGCCCGCGACCACAGCCGCGAGCAGCGCCACGGTCTCGAACAGGTCGCCATGCCACGGCAGGGCCGCGATGCGCAGCCCCTCGCGCTCGCCCAGGCCCGCGCGGCGGAAGAACTCCGGATGGTTGGCCGCCGGGTCCTCGGTCATGCAGACGATCAGGTCGGCGCGGGTGCGCACTTCGGCCAGCGTGGTGCCGAAGCCGCCGCGGTCCTGCAGCGCGCGCAGCCCGTGCATCAGCGCCGGCCCGCCCGCCGGGTCGCAGATCGCGCCGGTCTCCGCCGCCAGCGCATAAAGGGCCCGGGCGCCCGCGACATCGGTGCCGAGGCCGCCGAAGAGCGGCTGCCGGCTGGCCGCGAGCAGCGCGGCAGCGGCGGCGATCGCGGTGTCGAGGTCGCAAACATGGCCATCCGCCTGCGGCTGGGCGGCGTTGCCCATGGCCCGGTCGAAATGGGCGAGCGCGCGGTGCGCGCGCGGACAGTCGCTGCCGACCAGCTTCATCGGCGTGCCCGCCGGGCCGGGTTCCACGCCGAAACCGTCGCACAGCAGCGGGCAGAACGGACAGGTCCAGGGGGCGGCGGCGGTGTCGGGTGCTTCCATGGGCTGCGAGCCACGCAAGCGATGTGCCATTGGCCCTTCTCCTGCGGCGCAGCCGGCCGCAGGGCCGGATGAGACACAGGTTGCGAGACAAAGTGTTGCGCTTTTGGCGGCAGCTGCACGCTGCGGCCGGCCGATTTCGGCGCAGCCGGGCGGCCCCGGGGATGGCACGGTTCGTGTGTGCTGGCGTCGGCATGCCCCGCCGCCTCACGCCTTCCGACCGTCCCCCCGGCCCGCGCGACGGTTCAGCGCCGCACGCGCGGCAGTTGCAGGTCGTGCAGCGCGCTCGCGACGAGCCAGGCATCGGCGCCCGCGGCGGCGGCGCGCGCCAGGTCGTCCGGGCTGCGGATGCCGCCGGCGCCGATCACGGTCGCGCCGGGCGTCAGGGCGCGCACCGCCTGCAGGGTGTCGAGGTCGGGACCGGCGCCCGAACCCACGCGTTCGAGTGTCATCACGATGAGCCGCTGCGGCCACAGGTCCACCGCGTCCCAGCAGCCCGCGGCATCGAGGCGACGGCCATCGCGCCGGTCGAGCGACAGCACGGCGCCCGCGCCTTGTTCGTCCGCAAAGCAGCGTTCGAGCGCCTCGCGCGATCGCAGCGACTCGCTGCCGAACACCAGCACCACGCGTTCGGCGTCGGCACCGAACTGCGCGCGCAGCGCCTCGCCGGCCGCCGCATCCGCCAGGCCGGCATCGAGCCAGAGCGCGACACCGGGCAGCGCACGCAGCAGCTCCGCGAGCACGGCGACCTGCACCGCGCCGCCCTGCAGCGCATCGAGGTCGGCCACGTAGAGCGCACGCGCGGCGCAGTGCTCGCAGAGGATGCGCGCCACGGTCACGGGATCGCTGCTTGCGCACAGCGCCGAGACGATCGGACGGTAGGCCTTGCGGTCGCCGCGCACCGCGCGCACCACCTGGCCCTGCAGCAGATCGACGACGGGAATCAGGTTCAGCTCGGTGGTCATGGAAGAACGTCCGGAAAGTGGATGGAGAAGCGATGAGCAAACGACAACGCGTGTTCGTGTACGAGTATCTCAGCGGCGGCGGCGCGCGCGACCTCGGCGACGACGCGGCGGCCGACGAGCTGCTGCCGCTGGGCCTGTCGATGCGCGACGCGATGGTGGCCGACCTGCTGCGCGCGGGCGACTGTTCGGTGTCCGCCGCGAGCGGCGACACCGGCCGCACCCTGCCCGCCGGCGCAGCGCCGGTGCGGCCGCACGTCGGCGAATCGCCCTTCGACTTCGTGGTGCGCCAGCAACGGCTGCACGACCGGGTCTGGCTCGTGGCACCCGAGACCGACGGCCTGCTCGCGCGCTTCGAGCGCACGGTGGACACGGGGCGCTGGCTCGGCTGCAGCGGCGCGGCCATCGCGCTCGCCGCACGCAAGAGCGCGACGCTCGCGCACCTGCACGCCCACGGCATCGCCACGCCGCTCGCCTTCGCGCGAGCGCCGTTCATCGAGCGCTGGGTGGTCAAGCCCGACGACGGCGCGGGCGGCGTGGGCACGCAGGTGCACACGCGCCATGCCGATGCGCTGGCGGACGCGGCCCGCCGCACCGAGGCCGGCGCCGCCGCGGCACTCGAGCCCTGGATCGAGGGCGAGGCGCTGAGCCTCTCGCTGCTGTGCACGGCGCACAATGCCGAAATGCTGAGCATCAACCGCCAGTGCATCTCGCTCGATGCGCACGGGAGACTCTCCTTCGACGGGGTGCGCATTGCCGCGGTCGGCCGCGACGATCCACGCCGCGGCGCGCTGGCCGCACTGGCCGCACGGGTCGCGCATGCCATCGGGGGCCTGCGCGGCTTTGCGGGCATCGACCTGGTCTGGCATCCGCAGCACGGTCCGGTGGTGATCGAAGTCAATCCGCGCGTCACCTGCGCCTACGTCGGGCTGTCGGCGGCGCTGGGCCGCAACCTCGCGGCCGAGATCCTGGCCGACCGGCTGCCGATCGACGATGCGCAGCAGGAACATCCCACGCAACGGGAAGCGGCGCGTGCCCACGCCTGAACGCACCACCATCGGCTGGGACATCGGCGGCGCGCACGTCAAGGCCTGCCTGCTGCAGGGCGGCCGCGTCGCCGACGTGGCGCAATGGGCCTGCCCGCTCTGGCAGGGCCTCGACCACCTGGCGCGCGCGCTGCAGGCCGCGCAGCGGCGCTGGCCGGCGCTCGGCGACGCGCGCCATGCGGTGACGATGACGGGCGAGATGGTCGATCTCTTTCCCGACCGCGAAGCCGGCGTGCGCGGCATCGCCGCGGCGCTCGCGGCCGCGCTGCCGGCGCCACCCGGCGCGCTGCGCTTCTTCGCCGGCGACGCGGGCTGGTGCGCCGCCGCCGAGGTCCCGCGCCACTGGGAACGGATCGCCTCGGCCAACTGGCTCGCGACCGCGCGGCATGCGGCGCTGGTGTTCGCCGAGGGCGTGCTGGTCGACATCGGCAGCACGACCACCGACCTCATCGCCTTCGGCCAGGGCCGCGTGCAGACCGCGAGCCGCAGCGACGCCGACCGGCTGGTGACCGGCGAGCTGGCCTACCACGGCGTGGTGCGCACACCGCTGTGCGCGCTGGCGCAGCGCATCGAATGGCGCGGCCAGGGCCGCCATGTGATGAACGAGTTCTTCGCCACCACGGCCGACGTGTACCGGCTCACCGGCGAGCTCGATGCCGCGCACGACCTGCATCCAAGTGCGGACAACGCGGCCAAGACCCCTGCGGCCACGCGCCAGCGCCTCGCCCGCATGGTGGGCCTGGACGAACGCGATGCATCGGCCGACGAATGGCTTGCGCTCGCACGCGCCTGGCGCGCGGCCCAGGTCGCGGCCATCGGCGCGCAATTGCGCGGCGTGCTCGCCGCGCATGCGCTCGCGCGCGAGGCCGTGATCGTGAGCGCGGGCTGCGGCGCGTTCCTGGTGCCCGAGCTGGTGGCCGATGCGGCCGATGCGGCCGGTTGTGCGCCGCGCCGCCATGCGGCCTACGGCGGCGAGGTCGCGATCCTGTCGCACGGCGCGGCCGAGGGCACTGCCGCCTGGGCGCAGGTCTGCGCGCCGAGCGTCGCGGTGGCGGCGCTGTTCGAAAGGGAGCACGACTGATGTGGGTGGTCAAGATCGGCGGCAGCCTCTGTGCCGACCCGCTGCTGCCGGAATGGCTCGACCTTCTGGTGCAGCTCGGCGGCGGCCGCGTGACGGTGGTCTGCGGCGGCGGCAGCTTCGCCGACGAGGTGCGGCGCGTGCAGGCGCACTGGCAGTTCAACGACCTCGCGGCGCACAACATGGCGGTGCTCGCGATGGCGCAGACCGCCTACCAATTGCATGCGCTGAACCCGGCGCTGCAGCTCACCGCACGCAAGACCGAGATCCCGCAACTGCTGCGCCAGGGCAAGACCGCGCTGTGGCTGCCGCTCGAACTGCGGCGCGACCGGCCCGACGGTCGCACCGGCTGGGACGCGACCTCCGACACCATCGCGCTCGACCTCGCGAAGCACCTCAATGCCGAGCAGCTGGTGCTGGTCAAGTCGTGCGCGATCGATCCGCAGATGACGCTCGGCGAACTCGGCGCGACCGGTGTGGTCGATCCGCAGTTCGCCGGACATGCGGGCGATGCGGCGTTCCCGATCACGCTGCTGCACAAGAACCAGCTCGCGGCGATGCGGGCGCTGCTGCTGGGCGAGGCGGTTTTCTCCTCGCCGCCCTGAAACGCTCCGATCAGGCCGGCGCGACAGCGGCCTCTTCGTGCAGCAGCGCCGCGAGCTTGGCGAGGCGTGGCGGGCTCAGCGCGCTGTGGCGGGCGCCCTCGCAGACGGCGCTGCGAAAGCCCGCGAAGTCGGGCGCGAGCGCGCGCAGCAACGGCAGGTGCGCCAGGCGCAGCGCCCCCGCGAGCCCGCCCAGCTTGCCGGCCGCGCGCGCCTGGTCGAGCAGCCCGCGCAGTTGCGCCTTCGGCACCGCGTCGAACAGGCTGCCCGCGAGCTTGTCGGCGGTGTCGGCCATGAGCGCCGGAAAGCCGAGGCCGCAGGCGTGCGCGACCAGGCCGGCGTCGATGCCGTGGTCGGCGATGAAGACCGGCACCACGGGACGCCCGCAGGCCGCGAGTGCATCGAGCAGCGCGGGCGCACCGGCACCGCGTTCCACGCCGACCTTCACGTAGTCGACGCCGCAGGCGCCCACCGCATCGACCTGCGCCAGGATGCGGTCGAGCGCATGCATCGGCAGGTCGCCGATCGTGGCGCTCACGGGCAGGCCGATGGCGTGCGCACGCAATGCGGCGACGATGGCGCCGATGGTGGCCACTGGCAGCCCGCCGAGCGCCCCTTCGCGCGGCTCCTTCAGGTCGATGAAGTCGGCGCCGCCGCGCGCCGCGAGCAGCGCCTCGTCGACGCTGCGCACGCTCACGAGCATGCGCGTCACGATGCACGCTCCGGTGAGGCGTTGCGGTGCCGCGCGACGGCGGCGCGCAGCCACGTCCAGGCTTCGTGCTCCTCGGGGCCGGCCGTCTTGTCGATGGCGATCTGCAGGTAGTTCATTTCGCTCTCCACTTTGTCCGGGGGCAGCATGTGCAGCCGGCTCACGAGCACCGCGCCTTCGATCACCGCGGCCTGCGCGCGGTTGAAGCCCGCGAACTGCGCATGCGTGGCCTCGTGCACGGGCACCATGCGCAGCACGGGGCGCTGGGGATCGTCGCGCTGCTCGGCGAGTTCGAGCTCGACGTGGCGCAGCGCGCACGCGAGCCGCACGCATTCGATGCGTTCGGCGGGCCGGGTCGGCCACTGCTTGCGTCCGGTCACGCAGCCTGCGAACACGCGCGTGTCGCAGACGATGTTGAGCACCGCATGGCCGGTCGCCACGATGTTGTCGTGCGTGGTCGAGGGCTTGAAGGGCATCAGCAGGATGCCGTCGCCGCCGCGGTAGCGCACGCCCATCGGCGCGACGTGCGGCTTGCCGCCGGGCGCAACGGTGGTGACCACGGCTTCGAAGATCTGGTCGTTCATGGCGGTGGCCCGGCCGGCTCGGGGTGCCTGGCGTTCTTCTTCATGGTCGTGCCGGGCGCGCACCAGCGCGAGAGGTCTTCGGCGGCGCGCGGGGCCGCGCAGCCCCAGTCGAGCGGCTGGTCCTGCACGTAGCGCTTGCCGAGCTGCCAGGCGATCTCGGCACGCGCGAGCTCTACGCCCATGTAGAAGGCATGGTCGGCATCGTGCTGCAGGCCGAGCTGCGGCCAGAGCTCGAAGGCGCCCTGCCCCAGCCGCAGGCCGTCGCGGTTGTAGACGTGGAGCCCGAGCGGCGACACCTGCACGCGGAAGTTCGGGTCGCGCACCTGCGCGGCGATCTCGCCGATCTCCTCGGGCGTGTCGGGAAACGGATGCTTCGCATGCACGGTCATCAGCGCATCGCCCATGCCCTTGGGCAGCGTGCCGTGGCGCGCCGCGGCGTGCATGATGCGGCGCGCCCAGTCGGCCTCCTTCACCGCACGCCGCGCATGCGGGCTCACTTGCGTGGTGAGCACGGCCGACACCTTCAGCTCGGCGGCGATGCCGAACAGCACCGCGTTGATGCCGCTGGTGTCGGCCTCGGTGAGTTCGGTGAGGTTGCCGACGCCGAGCATGATGGGCGCATCGGGAAAGCACGCGCGCAGCCGGTGGTAGCGCACGATCGACGCCGTGAGCCCGAAGGGAATCGGATCGAGGATCGCATCGGCCAGGAACGCGCGGCCGCTGCGCTGCATGCGGCGCACCGCCTCGTGCAGCGAGGCCTCGTCGGCCGGCACGCGCGGGATGAGCACTGGCGTGGACGCCACCTCGTCGGCGATCCAGAGGCTGTCGAGCGTGAGGCTCAGCAGGTAGTCGGCGCCGGCGCGCCCGCCGCAGAGCAGCTCGGCGCTGTCGCTCGAATCCACGCTGACCGCGAAGCCTTCGGCCTTGAGCGCCTGCACGCTCTCGGCCAGGTGGTCGAAGCGCGTCTCGGGCAGGCAGCCGAGGTCGATGACGTTCGCGCCATCGGCCGCGAGGCCCTGCGCACGCTCGACGATCTGCGCCACCGAAAGCCGCGGCGCGTCGACGATCTCGGCAAAGATCGCGACCTCGTAGGCGTCGAGCGTGAGCGCACGCGCGCTGCGGTTGAAGTGGCGCGGCAGGTCCTTCAGCTCCTGCGGGCCGCGCTCCACGGGCACGCCGTAGTGAAGGCCGAGCGCGTCGACGTCGCCGCGGCAGCGGCCCGGCACCATGATGCGGTCGGCGCGCCGGGGCGCGGCGCCCTCGCCTTCGCCGGGGCTGACCACCGGCGCCGGCACGCGGCGGCGGATCATGTCGGCCGTCATGAGCGCGGCCACCTGCAAGCCGATCTCCCGCACTTCCCATGTGAACGGTGCCGCCTCGATGCCGCCCAGCACCCTTTCGAGGCTGGCTTGGGCAAGGCGCCCGGTCAGGAAGACGATGTGTTCCATGCGAGAGAGAGTTCCTTCAGGCGCGTGTCGAGCGCAGTCTCCAGTTCGGCCGGCGACGCGACCACGCGGCAGAAGTCGATGCTGCGCAGGCGCTCCACGTTGTCGAGCTCGATGCGCCGCGGACGCAGCGTGACCCAGTCGTGCGGGGATTTCGTCACCACCACCGGTTCGGTGTCGCATGCAAACACGATGCCAGGAATGCCGAGCTTGCCGGCCTGCGCGAACATGTTGGTGGGCAGCGAGTCGCTGATGCCGAAGGCGCACTTGGCCACCGTGTTGCTCGTGGCGGGCGCGACGACCACGGTGTGGTAGTCCTCGTCGTAGAGCATGCCCACCGGCACGCCGCTCGCGGTCTTGTCGCGGAAGACGCGAAAGCGCGGCTTGAACCCGTCGACCGGCAGCTTGTAGATCGGCAGCACCTCCTCGGCGGCGGCCGAGAGGAACAGGTCGACCGAAGGCAGCCGCGCCGCGATGGCGAGCGATTCCTCGAGGAAATGGCCCGAGCCGGTGATGCACCACGCGAAGCGCGAGCGCGGCGCCGCCGGCGCTTGCTCACTCGGCTGCGGAGATCTCGATGTGCAGCTTGTGGAGTTTTCGGTACAGGGTGTTGCGGCTGACATCGAGCGCCTTGGCGACGTTGCTCACGTTCCAGCGATGCTGCTCGAGCATTTGCAACAGCACCTGCCGTTCGTTGGCCTGGATCGGATTGAGTTTGACGGCCGGCGCGTCGGCCACGGCATCGGGATCGGCCGGGCCATTCATGGCGGGCAGCGCCGGATGCAACGGCGACGGCGCGGGCCGCGCGAGCAGCGACGGCAGGTGCTCGCGCGTGATCGTTTTGCCGTCGGCCAGCGCGGCGGCGCTGCGCAGCACATGCCGCAGCTGCCGCAGGTTGCCGGGCCAGGCATACGCCATGAGAAGGCGCTCGGCGTCGTCGCCGAGCCGGCAGTCGCCGCCTGCCTCGTCCTTCAGCACGTCGAGGATCAGGTCGTGCTTGTCGCTGCGCTCGCGCAGCGGCGGCAGGTCGAGCTCGATGCCGGCCAGGCGGTAGTAGAGGTCTTCGCGGAAGCGCCCTTCGCGCACCAGCGTCGGCAGGTGCTGGTGGCTTGCGCTGACGAGCTGGAAGTCGACCGCATGGGTGTCTTCGGTGCCGAGCGGCGTGACCTGGCGTTCGTCGAGCACGCGCAAGAGCCGCGCCTGCAGTTCGAGCGGCATGTCGGCGATCTCGTCGAGGAACAGCGTGCCGCCATCGGCCTGCAGGATCTTGCCGCGCCGGCCGCTGCGTTGCGCGCCCGTGAAGGCGCCGGCCTTGTAGCCGAAAAGTTCGGATTCGATCAGCGTCTCGGGCAGGCTCGCGCAATTGACCGCGACGAACGCGCCCTGGGCATGCGGGCTCGTCTCGTGGATCGCGCGCGCGAACACCTCCTTGCCCGAACCGGTCTCGCCGCAGAGCAGCACGGGCGTGCTGCGCGCGACCACGCGGCGTGCGGTGTCGAGGTGGGCCACGAGCCGCGCGTCCTTGAAGGTGCGCACCGGTGCGCTGCGCGCATCGGCGCCCGGCCGCTGCGGCGCCCGGAACGCTTCGGCGGCCGCCTCGGGCGCGCCCGGCGTGGCCACGGCGTGCACGCGTGGGGGCGTGGCGGCATCGGAGGCCGGCCGCCGCGCCACCGCGAAGAAACGCAGCGCGGCATTGGCGCGGTAGGCCACGACCGGATGGAACGAAGAAGAAAGACTGCGTTGGACGATGTCTTCGAGCGAGGTCTGGAACAGGTCGTCGATGCGCTGGGTACGGATCTCGTCCATCGACTGCAGGCCGAGCTGGAACAGCGCGCTGCGGTTGGCCGCGAGGATGCGCCCATCGTCGCCGACAGCGAGCTTGCCTTCGTGCAGCGTGTAGACGAACTCGGGCCGGCTGTGGAAGTGCAGCGGATGCGCACTCGAGAAGCGCTTGTCGATGAGGCGGTTCTCGATCATGCGCGCCGTCATGCCGAGCAGCACCAGCACGTGCTGCTGCATGAGGCTCGAGCGGCTCGTCACGTCGAGCACCGCGATGATGTCGCCCGAGGGATCGAACACCGGCACGGCCGAGCAGGTGAGCTGGGTGAAGTGGCTGAAGAAATGCTCCTCGCGCCGCACCGAGATCGGATGCGCCGCCGCGAGGCAGGTGCCCATGCCGTTGGTGCCGGCCTGGGCCTCGCCCCACATGCCGCCGGCGCGCAGGCCCATGGGCTCGACCTCGGCGGCGAACTCGGGCGAGGACACCATGTGCACGATCACGCCGTCGGTGTCGGTGAGCACCACGGCCGATTCGGGATCGGCGAGCTGCTGGTAGAGCGTTGTCATCTCGTAGCGCGCGCATTCGATCACGTCGGCATGCTGGTTGCGCCGGCTCTGCAGCGCGGACGATGCGATGACCACGGGCTCGCGCGGGCGACCGGGGTCGAGCTGGTACTGGTTGAGGCACCGGCTCCAGGAGCGGGTGACAAGGTCGTTGCCCTCTTCGTGAAACCCTCGCCTCACCACGTCGTGCACACGGTCCGCGTGTGTGTCGACCTGTCGCAGCGTCAATGTCATCGGATGTCTCCGGCGCTTCTCATCGTGTCTCCTTGGTCGGCCCGCTCTTGTAGGGACGGGTCCGCGCTCTGGCCTGCATTTTGCGGTGCTGCCACGCGCCTGGGGTGAATCGGATCACCGCCAGACACACTTTCAAACACATTCACATTCGACGACCCGCACGGAGACACCACGTGATCAACACCTTGCAGCGCCCCGCCATCGATCCGACCGCTTCGGCACCGATGGACCTGATCTTCATCGAAGGCTTCGCCGCGCAGACGGTGATCGGCATCCACGATTCGGAGCTGCACGATCCGCAGCCGCTCGTGATCGACGTGCATGCCGGCGTGCCGCGTGCGCGCGCCTGCGACACCGACAGCATCGCCGACACCATCGACTACGGCGTGGTCCACGAACGGCTGCACCGGCTCATGGCGGAACACCGGCTGCAGCTGCTCGAGGCCTTTGCAGAGGCCATCGCCGATATCCTCATCGACGAGTTCGGCGCGCGCTGGGTCCGCGTGAAGGTGGTGAAGCCGCGCAAGTTCGACGACGTGCAGGCGGTGGGCGTGCAGATCGAACGCGATGCCGCCACGCACCGCCCGGCCAAGCCCGGCCACGGCGCGACGGTACTGAAATTCCTTGCGAGCGGCATGGTCCCCGGGAAGCGCTGAGCCGCACGAACCGGCGAAGCGAAAAGCCGGCGCGCTGAACGCGCCGGCCTCATCGTCGTGCGTCGTCGTCTTCTTCAGAGGTGCGCGGCGAACGGATGCGCCGTGGTGCCCTTCTTGTCCACCACCTCGGCCGCGGTCGGCGAGCCAGCGACCGCGCGCTGGATGGCCTCGCGCGTGGCCTGGTAGTTGTAGTCCTGGATCTTCTTGTCGTCGTCGGCGAGCCAGTGGATGAACACGCCCACGCAGATGAAGAGGTTGTCGGCCTCGGCCATGGGGATGGTGCCGTCCTCCACGCTGTCGGCCACGGCCAGTGCCACGGCGCGCTGCGCGGGCCCGAACATCTGCACCGCCTGCTTGGCGCCCTTGATGGTCACCTTGTTGAACATCACCGTGGCCGGCTTGGTCAGCAGGTTGGGCGCGACGACGGCGAGCAGCGAAGTGAAGCCGTCCTTGTTGTTGGTCAACGCGTTCGCGAAGGCGCTCTCGGCGGCACTGCCGCGGGGTCCGATGATCAGGTCGATGTGGGCGACTTCGTTGCCCTCGCCGACGAGCGATTCGCCCACCATCAGTCGATCGATTTTTGCCATGGTTTCGAGTCTCCTCTCAGAGGTCCAGGGTGATTGGGGAGTCAGTGCGACACCGGTCGGGAGACCAGCGCAAAACCATGGGTATCACGATCCGTGCCATCCGCCCGCGCTCGCGTGGACCCAGCCCGAAAGCAGCAGCGCCGCCACGGTGAGATCGGCGCTCGTGCCGGGGTTGACGCCGCTGGCCTTGAGCGATTCGTCCCAGGCGGCGAAGGCCGGATCGGCGTCGAGCACGGCGCCCGCTGCGGCGCGCTCGCGCCAGGCCTGCGCCGCCGTCATGACAGTCTGTGCCACGCGCTCGCCGTGTTTTCGAACAATGTGTGAATCGGGAAAAGTGGCGAGGCAGTCGAGGAAGAGCCGTTGCACGGAGGCCACGGTGGTCGCGTCGGGCGGTGCATCTCCGCCGGCCGCGACGGCCGCGCCCGCCGCTTCGCCCGGCGCCTGGAAGGCCAGCGCGAACAGGTCGGCAAAGCCGTCGCGGTACTGCCGTGCGATCAGGTCCCGCTCCGCCGCCAGCGCCATGGCGTCGCGCAGGCCGATGCGAGGCGCCTGATGGACATCCTCGGCCGGTGCGGTGCCCAGCCCGCCCGGGTTGGCCTGCGCGATGGCGCGGTAGGCCGCCGCGGCATCGCCGATGTCGAGCGTCACGAGCACCGATTCGACGGCGTCGCGCAGTGCCTCCGGCGTGGTCTCGAGCGGATGCTGCGCCACGGCCGCGGCGATCGGCGCGCACAGCAGCACGATGCCGAGGTTGGTGTTGCAGCCAGCCGCAGCCCAACTGACTGCCACCGCGGCCTCGATGCGATCGCCCACGCGCCGGCCGGGCTCGAACAGTGGACCGGCGGCGGCCGCAGCGCTCGCGAGGAACATCGATGCCTGCATGCGATGGCCCGGCGAGGCCTGGCTCACGTTGCCGGGCTTGCGCACCGCCACGTCGAGCCGGCAGGCCTGCACGAAGCAGGCGCGTGCGCGATCGGCCGCCGCCATCATCCGGCGCGGCGCTCGCGCTCCGGGACGCGGCCGGCCTGCGCGAGCTTGCGGTCGATGAGGTCGTCGACGATGGCGCGCGCGATGTTGAAACCCGTGACCCGCTGCAGCCCCTGCCAGGCCGCGACGCCATTGACCTCGAGCACCTGGACCGGCGGCCCGCTCGCGGCGGCGATGAGGTCGACGCCCGCGTAGTCCATGTCGAGCGCGCGCGCCGCGCCCTCGGCGAGCCGTGCGAGCGCCGGGTCGAGCACGGCCGGTTCGCAGCGGGCGCCCTGCGCGACGTTGTGGATCCAATGCGCACTGACGCGGCGCATCGCAGTGACCGCGCGCATGCCCACCACCATCACGCGCCAGTCGAAGCCGGGCGAGGCCACGGGCGGCACGAAGCGCTGCAGGTAGGCCAGGCCTGCGTAGCGAGCGCCGATGTCGGGCATCGGGTGCTGCACGCCGTCGACTTCGCCCACCAGCTGCAGGTCCTTGCCCTGCGAGCCGAAGAGCGGCTTGAGCACCAGCGCATGCCCGGCCGCGGTCTCGCGCATCACGATGCGGCGCGCCTGCGCCGCCGACTCCGTGGCCCAGGTGGCGGGCGCGGGAATGCGCGCCGCATGCAGCAGCAGGCTGGTCATCGACTTGTCGACCGACCGCTCGATGGCGCGTGCGTCGTTGTAGACCGGCACGCCGAGCTCGCGCAGCGCATGCAGCACGCCGAGGCGCTTGGTGACCTGCTCGAAGCTGCCGCCGGCAATGCCGCGCACCAGCACCGCATCGGGCAGCTCGCGCCCATGCCCCGGGATGACGAGGCCATGCCATGCCGCGGTGGTGTCGACATGGCAGTCGGCAAGATCGACGCAGCGGCCCACCGCGCCGCGCGCGCGCAGCGCGGCCTGCAGCTGGCGCGTGTGCCAGCCGGTCTCGTCGGTCATGATCGCCACACGGATCGCCATAGCGTCAGGCCTCCTGCAGCCAGTGGCGCTGCAGCAGGGCCATGTCGGTCGCGCCGCCGTGCCAGGTGTTGCCGCTGTCGATGTTGCTGACCCACACCTCGGCCGGCGCGAACAGCGCGCCGTCGATCTTGTAGAAGTCGTGGCCGGCCTCCTTGAAGATCTCTGCGAACGAGCGGCCATGGTCGCGCGAATTGCGCGACGGCAATGCACGGGCCAGTTCGCGCGCGGCCGCATCGTCGCCGCGCACGGCAAGGTGCACGCAGCCGCCGTAGAGGATGGCGTCGTTGGTGCGGCCCATCGCCTCCACGCCATCGGCGCTCGGCGACGGCAGCGGTGCGGTGCCGGCACCCTCGACGATGTGATCGAGTGCAAAGCCGAGCTCATGCGCCTTGTGCAGGGCCACCTCGATCACGCGCGCGACGATTTGCGTGGTGCCCGCCAGGCTGCGCGTGGGCGTGAGGATCAGCGTCAGCGCTTCGGCGGCCAAGTGGCAGTCGCGCAGCAGCTTGTCGATGACGACCTTCGGCGGCGCGCGGTCGACTTCGAGCACCAGCACGCCGGCGTCCGCGTGGTCGCGGTAGCCGAGCACCTCGAAGAGCTTCTCCTTCACCGCGAGTGCGCGCGCGGGGCCTGAGCCGAGCGAGAAGAACTTCTTGCCGCCGGTCTCTTCCTTGCTGGCCGCGAGGCTCCAGCCTGCGTACTGGCTGCCGAGGCAGGCGAGCACGGGCTGCGCGCTGCGCACCTCGATCCAGCTGGGCCAGCCATCGGTCCCGGCACTGCTGCTGCGCAGGCTCACGCGGCCGAGCCCGCCCATGCAGATCTCGCCGATGCGCAGGCCCGCCTCGATGCTGCCGGGTGCCTCGATGCCGGCGTCGACGATGCACGCGCCGCTGTCGTCGCGCCGCACATGCAGGCCGATCGCATCGGCATCGGCCAACAGGCGCTCGACCAGCGGCGCCGCGAGCCGGTTGACGCTGAGCGGTGCCGGGGCCGGCGGCGTGGACGTGGAAGGGTTCATGGTGTCTCCAAAGATCGAAGCAGCCGCTCCCGGGCGTCGCAGAGCCGGGCACGCACCTGCTGCGCGCTGTCGCCGCGCGCGGCCAGGGTGCACAAGGGGTCGCCGGCGCCGAAGCGCTGGCCGGCGTGCGGCAGGTCGTGGATGCCGGGCCAGGTGGCAAGGCGCTCGGCCATCGTCGGGTCGAGTGCGAGCGAGCGCCGCGCGAACACGATCTCGAAGCCCTGCACCTCCTTCTGCGATGAAGGCGCCTGCGGTGGAAGCGCGCCGTCGAGGCAGGCGCGAAGGTGCGCCCGCATCAAGCCCGTGCTGCCGAGCGCATCGCGGTAGAGGCTCATGGTCGCGGGGGGCCGCGGGTTGACTTCGAGCACGCCGAGGGCATCGCCGTCGCACATGAAATCGAGGCTGCAGAGGCCACGCAGCTCGAAGGCTCGGGTCACTGCGCATGCGATCGATGCGACGCGCTGCGCCATCGCACCGGGCACCGGCATGGGCCCGGTGGCGCCGCAGAACACGAAGGGCCGCGTGCCGATGCGGCGCACCTCGAGCAGGTTGAAGCCGAGCACGTGGACATCGCGGCCGTTGGCGATGAAGGTCGCAGACATCGGCAGGCCCGGCATCTCGCGCTGGAAGTAGCGCTGCGCAGGCACGGGAATGCCGCCGTCGTCGGCGTCCCACGGCGCGCGCTGCACATGCCAGCCGCCACAGCCGTGCGCATCCTTCATCAGCCATCCTGCAGGGTCCGCGGGCGGCACGAAGGCCACCGGCGGATGGTCGATGCCTTCGGCCGCAAGAAAGCCGAAGAAGCCCGCCGGGTCGCGCACGCGGCGCACCGCCGAGGGCGCGGTGCCGATCAGCGGCAGCACGGCCGCGGCCTGCGCGAGCAATTCGGGTTCGCCCTCGAAGCCGCTGCCGGCCACCCAGCCCAGCACCGGCTCGCCGTGCGCGCGCCCTTCAGCCAGCAGGCGCAGGGCGTCCATCACGCGCGCGGGTTCGATGCGCAGGCTGCCGGGCGCGCCGATGGGCAGCCAGCGCGGCGCGGCGCGGCGCGTGTCGAGATCGCCGAAGAGATCGAGCGCGACCACGTCAAAGCCCTCCTCCGCCGCGGCCTCGGCCATGGCGCGCGCGGAGATGGCGGCAACGGCGATGGTCTGCATGGGGTGCGGTGTGTCAGGCGGGCTTCTTTGCCGCCGCCTGCTCCGCGAGAAACGCGCGCGCCACCGTGAAGGCCTCGGGAAAGCTCTGCACCCGGGCCTGGTCGGCCTCGCACATCTGCAGCAGCAGCCGGTGCTGGGTCTGGTACTTGACGTTGCCCACCGCGAGCGCGCCGATGCCGACGGCCGCGGTGCCCGCGAGCGGCTTGCCGTCGTCCATCACGCCCACGCCTGCGATGCCTTCGGGCGGCACGGCATTCACGTCGGCCGCGACCTTGAGCCGCGTGGCAGCGGCCAGCGCGTCGGGCGACACCACCTGCACACCGGCGGCGGCGCAGGCGAGCAGCACGTCGGCCTCGGCGATGGAGCGGTGCACGGCGTCGGGGTCGCCACCCGAGAGGCCGTGCAGCGTCACGCCGAAGCGGCGGCCGGTTTCGTCCGCGGCCTCCTGCGCCGCATCGATGCCGTTGCGGCTCGACAGGTACACCTCGGCACCGGCCTGCGCGGCGATCACGCCCGCCACGCGGCCCACCGGTCCGGTGCCGCCGAGCACCACCACGCGCTGCCCCTCGAGGCCCCCGGCATGGTGGCGGCCGAGCGCGGCTTCGACACAGGCCACCATGGCCGCGGCCGTGGTGTAGGCGCCGCTCGGGTCGGCCATCAGCGAGACCACGAAGGGCTTGACCATCGACGCCTGCGCGCGCTCGAGCATGTCGGCCGCGAGCTGCGCATCGCGCCCGCCGATGAAGATGCCGGTGCGCGCCACGCCCTTGGGGCCGCGCGAGAAGATCGTGTCCTGCGTCAGGCCCGCGATGCGGTCGAGGCCGACCTCGCAGTACGGCACGATGATCTGGTAGCCGGCGTCGGCCGCCATGTTGATGTCGAACGGGCTCATCTGCCGGCCCGGCGTGAACATGTGGAGGATGCGGGGACGTTCCATGGCGGCCTGTGGTGGTTGGATGTGGAAGACGGAGGTCCGAAGGGCGTTCGGCATTCAGCGGCCGGCCGGACCGCCGGCGCGCTCGCGCACGACCGCGCCCGGGTTGCGGCCCGCAACGATGCGGATCACGAGCCGCGGATCGGCCTGGCCGGCGGCTTGCGCAGCAGCGACGAGCATCTCGGCCCGAACCTGCGAAGGCACGATCGCGAAGCCTGTCGGGCCCCAGGAACTCTGGCCGATCGCCGCTTCGTGGCCGCGGCTCGCATCCGCGAACCAGTGCATCAGCCGCCCCACCGGCGCGCTCGTGAAGACGCCGCCCTGCGCCGGCGCGAAGTGCCCGCCGAGCAGTTGCTGCATGCGGTTGAGGCCGGCGGCGAACGGCGCGAATTCGGCGCTCGCGGCGCCGGGCAGCACGCGCATCAGCACCTGGTGGCAGATCTCGGCGGCAGCCGCCTGCGGCAGCGGCGGCAGCGAAGCGATCGCCTTTTTCTCGGCACCGCCCGAAAGGCCGCGGTGCGTGGGGTCCTGGACCACCACGATGCGCCAGTCTTCGGGAAAGCGGATCCGCGACAGCAGCGGCGCAGGCCATCCGTCGCTGGCCGGCCCGCCGTCGAGCAGCAGGCCGCCCAGGTCGAAGCCCGCAATGCCGATGCCCGAGCGCCGGCCGCGGCCGAGCCAATGCGCGAGGGTGGCGGTGTCCAGGTCGAGGCCGTGCCATGCCGCGAAGGCCCGGCCGATCGCGGCCGCCAGCTGCGTGCCCGAGCCGAAGCCCGCATGCACCGGCAGCACTTCGCCAAGGTGCAGCGACAGCGGCGAATGGCGGCCGGTGCGCTGCTTCAGCTGCGCGATGCATTCAGCGGCACGCGCCAGCTCCGCTTCGCCGGCGGGGGTATCGGCCAGCAGCCGGTCCGATGCCGAGGGCGACGCCGACAGCTCGATCCCGGTCGTGAAGCCTTCGATCACCAGGCCCAGGCTGCCGAAGGCGCGTCCCAGCGAACCGGAGGGGTCGAGGAAGCCGAGGTGCAGCCGGCCCGGCGCGCTCACGCCGACGGTGTGCAGGCATTCACGGTGGCGGGGTGCGAAGGCGAGTTCGGCGGTGGTCATGGGCGGCGGCGAGCGATGAGGCGAGGTCATGGACCCGCTGGTCATAGCAAGGGCTGTTCCGCCCCGGCGCCCACAGGGGCGCACCGCCGCGCGCGGCTTTCAGGAGGCCGGCGATGTCCCAGGAGCGGGACACAGTGTCACCGGAAGCTTCTCAGAACCCGCGCCGGCTCTGGACCTCGTAGGGCTCGGCCATTTCGCTGAGCTGGTAGCCCTGGCCCCAGATCGCCTGCAGGCACGGCCCCTTCGAGCGGGCATGCAAGCCGAGCTTGCGGCGCAGGCCCGACACGCTGACGTCGAGCGAACGCGAGACCGGATGGTCGTTGTCGTTGCGGCCCCAGACATGCCTGAACAGCCACTCGCGCGACAGCGGACGGTTGATGTTGCGAAAGAAGGCCACGGCCAGGTCGAACTCGAGCGGGCGCAGCTTGACGACGTCGCCGGCGCGCTCCGCCTTGTCCTGATGCAGGACGAAGCGATAGTCGCCCCACTCCATGACGCGCTCGGCGATCGGCACCTTGCGGCGCTGCAGGTACGCCTCGAGTGTGCGGTAGCTGTCCTCGAAGGAGGACGGCGCATGGACCACGGTCGATGCCGAGTCGGTATGCAGCACTGAAATCACGCGGAACTGGCTTTTGCAGGCGCTGAGGACCAGCGGGAAATGGCGCCCCAGGCTTTCACGCGCCTGTGCAATGAGCGGCTGGAACACGGCCGGGTCCCTCGGACAGGCCAGCAGCAAGGCTTCGAATTCAGCCGCGACCGCGCTTTGTTTTTGCAGCTCTTCCACACTGGTGAAGATGATTGGCGTATGTCCGAGCCTGCAAATGGCACGACGGGCAATTTCTCTGGAACGAAGCAACGGATCTAGAACGGCGATTTGCAAACGATGACCCCCCTCACACTGATCAATGGACCGGCCGCTCCTGTGAGCGAACGTGAATCGGTCAAATCCGTTGCATCGCGCTTGCCGTGAATTCAAGCGTTAACGGATTTTGACCTTAAGAGGGAATCTAAAGAAACACCGTGCGAGAGTCCGCAAAAAATGCGCACCCCGTATGTTGATATCGTGCATCCCGTTACGAAATCCGAGAAAAATGCGAATTAGTTCCGCTCAATTGGAACCATCGATTTGCAATGCGATTGCCAAGTTTACTTGGCTGAAAAACAGATCGGCCGTTCAAAAAAAACGACTCCCCGCAACATAAAGCGGTCGATGCACGGCGAGGCAATGAAAGCGGGAATGAGCAGCACAAATGAAAAACGCCCCGTGAGGGGCGTTTTTGCTAGCTGGCGGAACCGGAGGGATTCGAACCCTCGATGAGGCTCTACACCCCATACTCCCTTAGCAGGGG